>DASVGZ010000093.1:0-2712 GCA_036379275.1 Acidiphilium sp.
CGAACTGGGCCTCGGCGATTTGCATCGCCTCGTCGAGCAGGCCGGCCTCGACCGACTGGCGCTCGCGGTTGATGTCGTCGAGCGCTCTCGCATGTTCGATGGCACTGGCCGGATCTTCGGCGAGCAACGCGCGCAGACCGAGATCGGCCCGGGCGATCCGGCCGGCGGCATTGATCCGTGGTCCGAGCGCGAAACCGCAGGTCGCGGCGTTCGGCGCCTCGGTGACATGTGCAACATCGAGCAAGGCGGCGATACCGGGGCGGGCACGTTCCGCCATCACCTTCAACCCCTGGGTGACAAGGGCGCGGTTGAGGCCGGTAAGCGGCATCACATCACATACCGTGGCCAGAGCGACGAGATCGAGCATCGCCAGCAGGTCGAGCTCGGCCCTGCCGGCAAAAAAATCCTGTTTGCGCAGGGCACGTCGGGTCGCGATCAGGGTGAGAAAGGTGACCGTGGCGGCGCAGATCGAACCGAGACCGGAGGTGTCATCCGGCCGGTTGGGGTTGACGGTGGCCAGGATATCCGGCGTCGGTCCCTCGATCTTGTGATGGTCCAGAACGATGATGTCCGCCCTGCCGGCAAGCGCCGCGAGCGCCTCATGCGCGGCGGTTCCGCAATCGACGCAGACGATCAGACTCGCCCCCTGCGCGGCGAGACCGAGCAATGCCGGCGCGTTCGGCCCGTAACCTTCCCGCAGCCGGTCCGGCACGTAGTTGATGGTGCGAGTGCCGAGCTGGTCGAGCCCGAGCGCCATCAGGGCGCCGCTGCACGCGCCGTCGACATCGTAATCGCCGAAAATACCGACGGTTTCACCGCTCCGTACGGCTTCGGCGATGCGTGCGGCGGCTCTGTCCATGTCGGTCAGAATCGAGGGGTCGGGCAACCAGACGCGCAGCGTGGGATCGAGAAAATCGGCGGCCCGATCGACCGGAACGCCACGCGCGGCAAGCAGGCGGCCGACCAGATCGGGAACTCCGGTGCGCTGGGCGATTGCCTGGGCGACCCGGTCCTCGGCCTCGCGCCAGACCCAGCGCCGTCCGGTCAGACTATGCGTGACACCGAACGCCGCCGTCCCGGTCAGGACGGCGTCCATGTCTTGGTCTGGAAATTATGATGAGCCTCGACATAGCGGACCGTGCCGGATTTCGACCGCATCACCGTGGAATGGGTGACGGCGCCGTGGCCGAACCGGCGCACGCCGCGCAGCATCGGCCCGGTGGTGACGCCGGTGGCGGCGAACATCACATCGCCGCGCGCCATGTCGACGATGGTGAAAATGCGGTTGGGGTCGGCAATGCCCATCTCGCGGGTGCGGGCGATCTGGGCGTCGTTCTCATAAAGCAGGCGGCCTTGCATCTGCCCGCCGATACAGCGCAGGGCGGCGGCAGCCAGAACCCCCTCCGGCGCGCCGCCGGAGCCGATATAGAGGTCGATCCCGGTATCGGGCTGGGCGGTCGCAATCACACCGGAAACGTCGCCGTCGCCGATCAGGGTGATGCGCGCGCCGGCCTCGCGGCACTGCGCGATGATCTCCTCGTGGCGCGGACGCTCAAGGGTGCAGACCATCAGATCGGAAATATCGCGCTTCTTGGCACGAGCGAGATTGCGCAGGTTTTCCTTCACCGGGGCGTCGAGCCCGACCACGTCGGCGGGCAGGCCGGGGCCGACCGCGATCTTGTCCATGTAGATGTCGGGCGCGTGCAGGAAGTTGCCGCGTTCGGCCAGCGCGATCACCGCGATGGCATTGGGCGCGCCTTTGGCCGCGATCACCGTGCCTTCGAGCGGATCGACCGCGATATCCATTTCCGGTCCGCCGGACCCCACTCGCTCGCCGATGTAGAGCATCGGCGCCTCGTCCATCTCGCCTTCGCCGATCACCACCGTGCCGCTGATCGCAACCGCATCGAAGGCCTGGCGCATCGCGCCCACGGCCGCGCCGTCGGCGCTGTTCTTGTCGCCGCGCCCGATCCAGCGCGAGGCAGCCAGAGCGGCGGCCTCGGTCACCCGCACCAGTTCGAGGGCGAGGTTGCGGTCGGCGAGGGGGACGATCCTGTCGTTCGGCATGATGGAATCTTTCAAGGTCAGTCGGGCAAAATCAATCGAGTTCAGGCGGATTCGATGCGGATCAGGGCAGGCGGCTCAAGCACCGATTCGAGCGTGGCGAGGCGGTCGATGGCGGCGCGCATCGCGGCTTCCCGTGTCACATGGGTGACCAGAACCACCGGCACCGCCTCGCCGGGGCGGCGGCCGTGCTGGAGCATCGATTCGAGCGAGACGCCATGATCGCGCAGGGCGGCGGTGACATCGGCGATCACCCCCGGCTGGTCGACCACCATCAGGCGCAGGAAATAGGCGCCGCGATGGGCGTCCATCGGTACCGAAGCGCGCGGTTCGAGGGCCGAACTGGCCACTCCGAGCATCGGCGTCTCGCGTCCGCGCGCCAGATCGATCAGGTCGGCGACGACGGCAGAGGCAGTCGGGCCCGCACCGGCGCCGCGCCCCTGCAACACGATGGCACCGACCGGCTCGGCTTCCGCGACCACGGCGTTGTTCACCCCGTCGACATGGGCGAGCGGCGAAGTGAGGGGAATCATCGCCGGGTGCACCCGCGTCTCGATTCCCGCCTCGGTCGCCCGGGCGATGCCGAGCAGCTTGATCCGGTAGCCGAGTTCGTCGGCGAAGGCGATGTCGAGCGCGCTGACCCGCCTG
>DASVGZ010000094.1:0-7841 GCA_036379275.1 Acidiphilium sp.
CGCGCCTCGTCGCGCTTCATGCCGATGCCTTCGGCAAGGCAGACGCCGAAATTGAACGCGCCGATCAGATCGCCCGATTCGGCCGCCCGCTCGAACCATTCGTGAATCGGCAACCCGTCCAGCGAGGTAAGACGCGCCTCGCCCCGAAGCAACAGATTACCGAGATCGGCCTGGGCGCCGGCATCGCCCTGTTCGGCGGCGCGGGCCAGCCAGCGCGCCGCCTCATCGGGATCGCGCGCCACGCCTGCGCCGGTCAGATAGAGCATGGCGAGCGCCCGTGCCGCGGTCCGGTGCCCCGCCTCGGCCGCCACCCGGAACCAGATGGACGCCTCGGCATAGTTGGGCGGCAATTCCCCGCCCCTTGCATACAAATCGCCGACCAGGGCCGCCGCTTCGGGATCTCCCGCCGACGCGGCGCGACGCAGCCAGGATTCGCCTTCGGTGGCGTCCGGCGCACAGCCCTGCCCGGCCAGCAGCATGGCACCGAGCTTGGCCTGGGCATTCCGCACGCCATGGATAGCGGCCTTGCGATAGTGCTTCAATGCGCGCGCGGGGTCGGGCAGAACGCCGACGGCCTGTTCGTGAATGACCCCGAGCAGATAATGCGCGGTCGGCAGATCGGCCTCGGCCGCCTTCTCGATCTCGCGCATCGCCGCAACGGTTTTCTCGCCGTCATCCGCGCGGCGCATCAGGATCATGCCGATCCCGAGATGCCCCTGCGGCCAGTCCTGGTCGGCGGATTTGCGATACCATGCCTCGGCCTGCCCGGGATCGCACAGCTCGTCGGGTCCGTTGGCGAGGATATAGCCGAGAATCGCCTGCCCGTCCGCGGATCCGGCCTCGGCGGCCCGGCGCGCCCAGCCCAGAGCCGCCGGAAAATCGGCTTCCGGGTTCCGCGCGGTCTCCGTCGCGGTTCCGAACAGGGTCGCCGACGGCCCGACCTGATCGCTCTGCAGACCGCTCAGAAACAACCCCGCGATCCGGCACTGGCTCTCGACATGCCCGGCTTCCGCCGCGCGCAGGAACCACCGGGCAGCCTCGCGCGGGTTATGCGCAAGTCCCTTCCCTTCGAGATAGGCCTCGCCGACTTTGAACCGGGCCTCGACGATCCCGGCCTCGGCGGCGACGCTGTACAGCCTGACCGCCCTCGCCCATTGATTCTGGCCGGCGAGTTCGTCGGCCCGGTGCAAGGCCCGGTGCGGCGACAACGCGGCAATTCGGTCGAGCGGGTTCATGGCGTCAGATGGCGTTCCGGATCACGGTTCCCGCATACTGTCGTTGAAGACGGGCATGATCTTGGTGACGAAATAGGACAGGATGGTCCGGCGTCCGACCTTGATGTTCGCCTGTAACGGCATTCCCGGCACCAGCCGGAAGCCCGGCGGCAGGTTGTGCAGCATCATCTCGTCCAGGGAAATCCGGGCCTTGTAATACAGGGTATGCGGCCGGTTCGGCAGCACCGATCCACCCTCGCCCGGCGGCAATTCCGGGCTGAAACTGTCGGCGCTGACCGATTGCAGCGTGCCCTTTGCCGACCCGTAGCGCAGGTAATCGAAGGTATCGAATTTGATCGTGACCGGATCGCCGAGATGCACGTACCCCGATTCCGTGCCGCTGATATCCGCCTCGACCGACAAGGGCGCGTCGATCGGCACGAGAGAGATGAATTTCTGGCCGGATTGCAACACCGAGCCGATCGAAACATGGGCAACCGTCAGCACGATGGCGTCGCGCGGCGCGCGCAGAACCACGAGCTGGCTCTGCAGTTTCGCCTTGGTCAGATCCTGCTCGGTGGTAATCAGCTTGCTGGTGGTTTCCGCCAGTTTCTGGGCAACGTCGGCCGACCATTTCTTCTGATACGCATCACGCTCTGCCTGTTCGGCCGCAAGATCGCGCTCTCCCGCGGCGGCAGTGGCGATCGCGCTGGCCATCGATCCCGCGACGGTGAGCCGGTCGTTGAGCGCGATCAGCGAGTTCAGCTTGCTGCCCACCTGCAATTTCTGCAACTGGGTGCGCATGTTCTCGACATCCTGCGCCACATCGACACGCTTCTTGTAATTCGACGCCTCGTTCTCGCTCTTCGCCACGATCATCTGCAATTCGGCGATTTTCTGGTTGTAGTTCTCGACCGTGTAGGTTTTCTCGGCCTGTCGGCTCTCAAAAATCGCGGCTTGCAGCGTCTGCGCCGAATTCGGAGTCTTCGGCGCGTAGGTCGTGCCGCTCGCCTCGGCCTGGAGTCTCGCCTGCTCCGCCGACATCTCGACAACCTGCGCATTAAGCGCCTTGAGATTGGCATGGGCGAAGGTCGGATTGAGCCGGGCGAGCAACTGCCCCTTGCGGACGATCTCGCCCTCGCGGACATTGATCGACTGGACGATCGAGGTGTCGAAAGGCTGCATCACGATCGTCGGTGCCGAGGACACGAGCTTGCCCTGCGCGGTTACCACCTTGCTGACCTTCACCGTCGCCGTAATGATCAGCAGCGCGAATACGAGGGCGGTGACGATCAGTGCCGTGTAGCGCGAGACGACGGAGACCGGCGTCGCAATCACCGCGACGGTGGGCGACTGGAATTCGAGCAGGGCCATCGGCGTGTCGCCAAGTTGCTCAGCCGACGCGACGCTCATGCCGGACGCGTCCTGAAACAGGCTGTCCCGGTCGTTTTTCCGCCTGCCGGCGGCGCGATCAGTCCCCCTGGGCGAGCGTCGGAGTGGGCGCATGACGGCCTCCCTCTGGGTTCATGTGGCGGTTCTGCTGAAGCCAGAGATGGCGATAGATCGCGCAGCGCTCGACCAGTTCGGTATGCTTGCCGATATCGATCACCTTGCCGGCATCCATTACAAGGATCTGGTCGCTGTCGACCAGGGAAGCGAGCCGGTGCGACACGATGACCATGGTTCGCCCCTGCGCGATGCGCAGAAGATTGGCGTTGATCAGCGCCTCGCTCTCGGGATCGAGCGCACTGGTCGCCTCATCGAGAATCAACAGACGCGGATCGGCGATCAGCGCGCGGGCGATCGCAAGCCTCTGCTTCTGCCCGCCCGAAAGATTCGGTGATCCTTCCTGAACGAAGGTCTCATAGCCTTGCGGCAGACGCTCGACGAATTCCTCGGCGCCGGCAAGCCGTGCCGCGCGGATCGCATCCTCGAAGCTGAGCCCCGACCGTCCCGCGATGATGTTGTCGCGCACCGAACCGCGGAACAGGAAGTTATCCTGAAGAACGGTGCCGAAACTCTTGCGCAGGTGCCGCAGGTTGATCTCGCGCAACTCGGTGCCGTCGATCTTCACGGCGCCGGTATAGGTCCGGTTGATCCCCTGAAGCAGCCGGGTGATCGTCGATTTGCCCGAGCCGGACCGGCCGACGATCCCGAGCATCGTCCCCTTCGGGATAGAAAAACTCACCTTGTCGAGGGCAGGTGTCTTGGTGCCCTCATAGGTGAAGGTAACATTGTCGAACTCGATCGCGCCCTCGAATTGCGGCCGCAGGCCGGTGTTCAGGGCCCGACGCTCGGTCGGACGGTTGAGCACCTCGCCCACGATCGAGAAGGCGGCCACAGCCTCCTGCGCGTCCTGGATCAGACGCGCGAGGGAGACCAGCGGACCGGCCACCCGGCCGCCGAGCAGCATGAACCCGACCAGCCCGCCGATCGCAAGCGGATTCTGTGCCGTCACCGCGAGATAGCCACCGAGCAGAAGCACGCCGCCCTGGGCATAGCGCTCGAGCGGCAGGGTCAGGCAGATCGGCCAGTTGGAGAGAATACCCATGCGAAGATTGAGCCGGCTGGTCTCGGCGACCCGCTCGTCCCATTCCCCGGCGCGCACCTTCTCCAGCGCAAGGGATTTGACGGTCCGGATACCGTAAACGCTCTCCACCATCACCGCGCCCTTGCGACTCTCGGCCTCGATGATCTCGCCGGTCAGCCGGGCGAGCGCGGGCAGGAATGCCGTGATGATGATCGCGATGATCGCGCAGGCGATCAGCACGGTCCAGGCCAGAAACGCGTCGAGATAGAACAGGATCGGCAGGATCAGGGCCAGCATGATGATGTCGATGAAGGTCGACAGCAGACGCCCGGTGATGAAATCGCGCACCCGATAG
The DNA here is from genome assembly GCA_036379275.1 of Acidiphilium sp. Lineage (GTDB taxonomy): Bacteria > Pseudomonadota > Alphaproteobacteria > Acetobacterales > Acetobacteraceae > Acidiphilium. The sequence continues at coordinate 4,100 of DASVGZ010000094.1, forward strand.
ATCTGCCCGACCTTGTACGACAGTTCGCCGGCCTGATTCCGTTCGAAATAGTCGAGCGGAATCGTCATCAGCCGGTCGAAGATCATCAGGTTGAGCCGGGCGTCCAGCCGGGTCGAGAGAATGATCAGCAGCATCCGCCGCCCCCAGGTGAGGATCGCCTCCCAGACGACAGCGACGACGAACACCAGCGAGATCAGGATCAGCGTGTTCATGCTGCGGTAGGTGATCACGGTGTTCAGCACGACCATGATCAGCAGGATCGGCAGCACCTGAAGGAGAGTCAGGGTGACCGAACTGATCCCGACATCGCGGAGAATTTTCTTCTCCACCCAGACCATTTTCCACAGCATCGAGAAATTGAAGGCGGGTTCGGCATCCTGGCCGTTCCGCTCGCCCCGGATCAGCAGGACCGCGCCATCCCAGACCTGATGGAGTTGCAATTCATCGACCGCGACCGGTGCCGAACCCAGAGGCGCCCGGGGATCGCGCACGAACACCACGCTGCGGCCACGGTCGTGGGCCACCATGATCGCGGCGCCGCCATCCTTGAGCAGCAGGATGATCGGGGCAGTGGTCTCGACCTTGAGCAGTTGACGGAAATTGAGACGAATCCCGCGCGCCCACAGCCCGGCATCCCTCACCCACTCCACCAGATGCGGTGAGGACGGCGCGGCCTCCCCCGGTTCGCCCCCGAGGGTCTCCATATCGAGATCGACCCCGTGGAACCGGGCGACTGTCTTTACAGCCAGGATACGGACATGGAGCGTCGCTGACTGCTCGGGTCCGGCCGTATCGGAAGCGTCATTCATCGGGCGTGTCGTCCTTCCGTCTGCCCAGGCGGCAATTCATACGACGTTTCATGCTGCACGAAACCGCGGCCTTCACCGGCTTCGGCTCCCCGGATGGAAGCGCTTCCATCCATCTTCTTATATATTTCTTTTGAATTCAAACAACTGAACGGAGAGATGATCATCAGGTCGTCAGTAGCACGATGGGCATGGAGGGTTCTATACCATCGAATTGCGATAATTCGATTAATTTTCCACAACGCGCGCCCATACCGGCCGGTCGTTTCGCCCGCAGGTTGCCTCTTGCGTCAACCCGCCCCGGTGCGGCATTCCCGTTCGGGACAGGAATGGAGCAGGCCCGACCATGGACATCCGCCCGGCAACCCCTGACGATCTGGCCGAATGCCAGGCGATCTACGCCCACCATGTTCTGGAAGGCACCGGCACGTTCGAGGAAGCCCCGCCCTCGCTCGAAATCATGACCGGACGATACCGCGCCGTCGTGGACGCGGGGCGATCCTGGCTGGTCGCGGCGGACCCCACCGGCGTGCTCGGCTTCGCGTATTTCGATCAGTATCGTCCCCGGTCGGCCTATCGCTTCGCGGCCGAGGACAGCGTCTATGTCCGTGAGGACGTGCGCGGCCAAGGCGTCGGCAAGGCCCTTGTGCAGCGCCTGCTCGCCGATGCCGGCGCGGCGGGCTTCCGCCAGATGCTCGCGGTGATCGGCGATTCGCAGAATATCGGCTCGATCGGCGTTCACGCCAGCCTGGGCTTCCAGCGGGTCGGCATCCTCCGCGATGTCGGGTTCAAGTTCGGCCGGTGGCTGGATGTCGTGATCATGCAGCGCCCGCTCGCCGGCAACGCCGGAGTCTAGTGGTCCGATTCCGACATTTGCATCCCGCTTCGGGCAGTCGTTCAGGCAAATGTCGGAATCAAAGGACCGCTAGCAGATATATGATTCTAGTGGAGCTTATGAATTTGACGTTTGAAAAACCAGTCTCGGAAGGCAGGATTCAAACGTCAAATTCGCTCCACTAGACCCCGGTCAGGCGTGCCCGGCGTCGCCTGAAAGCGCCGCCGGATCGATCCCGATCCGGGCCAGGGACCGCCGCCATTTCGTCTCGGGCGACCGGTCGAACAGGATTGCATCGTCGGCCGGGCCCGAAAGCCAGAGATTGCCGTTGATCTCGCTCTCGACCTGCCCCGCGCCCCAGCCGGTATATCCAAGAGCGAGAATGCAGCGACGCGGCCCCTGCCCTTCGGCGATCGCCCGCAGCACATCGAGGCTCGCGGTCATCGCATGACCGTCGTCGACCTCCAGAGTCTCGTCGATCCGCCAGTCCGATGAATGCAGGACGAAGCCGCGCCCCTGTTCGACCGGTCCGCCGGAACACACCGGGATATTTTTCGTCGGCGGCGAGGCGCCGAGATTGAGCGTCTCCACCAGTTCGCTGAACTGCGGCCGGGCGAGCGGACGGTTGACGATCAGCCCCATCGCCCCTTCCTCCGAGTGGGCGCAGATATAGATCACCGAACGCACGAATTCGCTTCCTGCCAGCCCCGGCATGGCGATCAGAAGACGGCCGGTCAACGCCAGATCCTGCATCGGCATCAGACTGATATGAGAAGGGACTGGAGCTTCGTCATCCCGCTCCTATCTCCGGCGCGTCATCGTGACGCAAGGGGGATACAGGGGGGGGCGGGAGGGCCGCGCTTCACGCGCATCCCCGGTTCGGCTACCAGACGGACCAGCAAACATCAGGCCGGCCCCGGGCGGCCAGGAGAAAAGACAATGATCAAGCCAGGCGACCGGTTACCGGCGATGAAACTGATGAGGGCGGCGTCAGAAGGACCGCAGGAGGTCGATATCGGCACATTGTTCGCCGGCAAGACCGTGGTTCTGTTCGCGGTTCCCGGCGCCTTCACGCCGACCTGCAGCGCCCGCCATCTGCCCGGCTATCTCGAACACTACGACTCGCTCCGCGCCAGAGGGGTGGACGAGGTGATCTGCATCGCGGTCAACGACGTTTTCGTGATGAAGGCCTGGGCCGCGAGCCAGAACGGCGCCGACCGGATCACCTTTCTCGCCGATGGCTCCGGCCTGTTCACCCGGGCCGTCGGGCTGGAACTCGACCTCACCGCGCGCGGTCTCGGCGTGCGCAGCCAGCGCTACGCCCTGATCGCGAAGGATGGCGTCATCACCCATCTCGCCGTCGAACAGGCCGGCGGTTTCGAGGTCAGCCGCGCCGAAGCGATCCTCGAGGCTCTGCCATCCTCGTGACCGCGTCATCCGGGCCGGCGCTGAGCGTCATCGTCCCGTGCTACAATGAAAAACCCAATGTCGCCCCCATGGTCCAGGCGCTCGCCGCCTGCCTGACGGATATCGACTGGGAAGTCATCTTCGTCGACGATGACAGCCCCGATGGCACCGCCGAAGAGGCCCGCCGGCTCGCGCGCGACGATTCCCGGGTCCGCTGCCTGAGGCGGATCGGCCGGCGCGGCCTGTCCTCCGCCGTGATCGAGGGCGGCCTCGCCAGTTCCGCCGATGTCATCGCGGTGATCGACGGCGATCTCCAGCACGACGAATCCCGGCTGCCGGCCATGCTCGACGCCCTGAAAAACGGCGCCGATCTTGCGGTGGGCAGCCGCCATGTCGGCGACGGCGATGCCTCGGGCCTCGCCTCGCCGATGCGGCAAAAACTCTCCGCCGCCGGTATCAGGCTTGCCCGGACCCTTGCGCGCGTGCCGGTCACCGACCCGATGAGCGGCTTCTTCATGCTGCGGCGCGACCTGTTCGAGCGCCTCGCCCATCGCCTGACCGGGCAGGGCTTCAAAATCCTGCTCGATCTTCTTCTCGCGGCGCCCGAACCGCTGAACGTGGTCGAAATTCCCTACCGGTTCCGCAAGCGCGTCGCCGGCGAGAGCAAGCTCGACATTCTGGTGCTCTTCCAGTT
>DASVGZ010000095.1:0-3048 GCA_036379275.1 Acidiphilium sp.
CTGAACCAGAGCTGATACGGATCGGGGACCAGCTTGTGGCCGAGTTCCGCGCCGGTCACCGGATCGAGGAAGAACAGCGCGTTGCCCGAAGCATCGGCGATCAGCAGCGTCTTGTGGTCCGGGGTGAGCGCCCAGTGGCTCGGTTCGCGATAGGTCGGCACGTCGCGCAGAATTTTCCGCGTGGTCATGTCGATCATCGAGACGGTGGCGCCGCCGGAATTCAGCACCATGCAGAGCGGTGTCGCGCCGGAGGCGCGCCCTAGAATGGTCCCGCCGGATGTGCGCCCCGGGGTGGTCCCGCCGGAGGCGTGCGCCAGGGCAGGCATCAGGGCGGGCAGGGCCAGCCCGAGAGCCGGAGCCGCGAGCAGCGCACGGCGGGAGAGTGGAGCAGTCACGGTCATTCGGTGGATGGCCCTTCCTTGGCGTCGGCGAAAACCGCCCGCGCCCATGTGAAGAACGCGAGGCTAGTCGTTGCAATCAAGGTATTATCGGTGAATGATTGCACCGCGAAGGCGAGGAAGACAAGGCGAATCGCCGTGCGCTGTCCCGCCGGCAGCGCAGCGCTGCCCCGCCGGAGCCAGAGCCAGAGCAGGGCGAACAGAAGCATGGCGCCGGCAATGCCGCCTTCCGCCGCGATGCGCAGATATTCGTTGTGCGCCGCATTGGTGCCGAGCAGCCGGCCGAGCGGCGAGTGCAACCCGACGATCACCTTGCCCGCGCCCACCCCCCAGCCCAGAACCGGCGAGCGGGCGATCGCCGCGATGAAATCCGGCCAGATCAGGTTGCGGTTGGACAGATCCCACGCCTCGCCCAGATGGATCAGGTCGACCGCCCGGATCATATGAAGTGCTGACGCCGCCATCACCGCCATGCCGAACCCGGCCCCGCCGAGGGCGAGCAGGGCAGTGCGTCGCACCGGGGTCAGATGCGGCGACGGAATCGCAACCAGCGCCGCCAGTACGACGAAGGCAGCGAGAACCAGCGGCGCGCGGGCTCCGCTCGCGAGCAGGATCACGAAATTGACCCCGATCCAGCCCCATTCGCGCAGCCGTCCCGTGCCCAGAAACGCGACCAGCCCGGCGAAGATCGCGATCATCGCGAATCCCCCGAGAAAGGCCGGGCTGCTGGAGGCGACGAGCCGGATCGCGCCCTGCTGGGTCAGCCACAGCGCGCGGATGCCGAAGGCGGCGAGCGCCGCGCCGAACCCCACGGTCACGCAGGGGCCGATGATGACGCAGCGGACAATGGCGCGCCGCATCGCTCCGGTCATGCGCAGGAAGCCCGGAGCGAAGGGGGCCGAGGAGCCGGTCAGCGAGCGGAACGAGGCGGTCAGGGTCAGGCCCGGCCAGAGCCCGTGGATCAGCCCGGCGCCGAACATCGCAACAAAGGCCCAGGACGGGTTGAACCGGTCGAACCGCACGCCGTCCCTGAGCGCCGCGATCGCCACGATCGCCAGCCCGGCCGATTTCAGGACCGCGATGATCAGTTCGTGGTGGCCGATCAGGTCGGACAGCCACATCTCCGGCGTGGTCTCGACCAGAATGAGCCAGACCATCATCGCCGCGACCGGCCAGGCGAAGGCGATCGCGACGGCGAGGCCGAGTCCGGCCAGCGCCAGCATGGCCCCGATCGCTGTCGGCATGGCAAAGGCGGCGACCCCGAACACGGCGAGCCCCGCGAGCGCGAGCCACCGGACCGGATCGCGCCGCACGACACTGATCATCGGAGGCGGATCATGGGATGCGGGTCATCCGGGGCGGGCGAGAAAAATATAGTGCTCGTCCGGCGCGTCCGCCGCGCGGATCACCGCGAAACCCGCCGTCTCCAGCATTGCCCGTACCCGCTCGCGCGGCAGCCGCCGCGTCCGTGGCGCACCGACCGCGCCCGGCGCGCAGGGGTCGTATTCGGCGATGAACAGAAGCGCCTTTTCCGTCAGGGCGGCATGGATCGCCCGGAGTGCGGCTTCGGGATCGTCCATGTGATGCAGCGTGTCGGTCAGCATGACCCGGTCCGGCGCCGTTTCGAGCAAGGCGAGCGACTCGGCGCCGCCGGCAATCGTGACGAGGCGCAGCCCCTGCCGTCCGGCTTCGGTCCGCGCATGGGCAAGACAGGCGGCGTCGGGGTCGAGCGCGATGACACGGCCCGCCGCCCCGACGATCCGGGCATAAATCAGGGCCAGCGCCCCGGTGCCCGCGCCGATATCGAGCACCGTCATGCCCGGCGCGAAAACGGCTTCCCGGGCCCAGATTTCGGCGAGGGCGCGCTTCTCCGCCTGCCGCGCGATCAGGCGGGCAAGGCGGGTATCCGGCGTGGTGTCTTGCATCGGGCCGGTCATCGGGCCAGTCATCGGACAAGTCTTAGCGCGAGACCGCACGGATTCAATGACAGAACGGAGCCAGCGACGCCGATGATCCTCAATTCGACCACGACCGGCGACGGCCCGGACCTTTTCCTGCTCCACGGGCTGTTCGGCGCGGGCAAGAATCTCGGCGCGATCGCGCGCGGCCTCGCCACCGAATTCCGGGTGATCTCGCTCGACCTGCGCAATCACGGCGCGAGCGGCCATGCCCCGGACATGCGCTACGCCGCCATGGCGGCGGACCTGACTGAAACGATGGACTCGCTCGGCATCGGCGATGCGGTGGTGGTCGGCCATTCGATGGGCGGCAAGACCGCGATGATGGCGGCACTCATGGCCCCCGAACGGGTGAGCGCCCTGGTCGCGATGGACATCGCGCCGATCGCCTATGGCCACGACTACGATTCCTACCTCGCCGCGATGCGCGCCCTGCCGCTCCGCCCGGGTCTTTCCCGGCACGAGGCCGATGCCGCCCTGGCGGACGCCGCGCCCGATCCCGCGATGCGCGCCTTCCTGCTCAACAATCTGATCCTCGCGCCGGAGCCGCACTGGCGCCTCGGCCTCGCCGAAATCGCCGGCGCGATGGCGGACCTGATCGACTGGCACGATCCCGCGCCGCTGGCCCCCTATGACGGTCCGGCCCTGTTCCTGCACGGCGGTACCTCGCCCTATGTGCCGGCGAGCGCCGA
>DASVGZ010000096.1:0-3323 GCA_036379275.1 Acidiphilium sp.
TGGTCGGCGAAAAGCAACCCGTGCCGGCACGACCGATGCCGGGGGACGACGCGATCGCCGGAGCGGTGGACGCGCTGCGCTCGGGCGAGCCGACCGTGCTTCTGCTCGGCGGACGGACCCTGCACGACAAATCCATGCGCCTGGCGGCAACGATCGCCGCCGCGACCGGTTGCAAGGTTCTGTCTGAAATGTTCAACGCGCGGATGGAACGCGGCCAGGGGCGGCCGCCGGTCGAGCGAATTCCGTATTTCATCGATGCCGCACTGCACTCGCTCGAAGGGATCAGACACCTGATCCTGGCCGAGGCGAAGCAGCCAGTAAGCTTCTTCGCCTATCCGGGCAAACCGGGAAAACTCTGGCCGGAAGATTGCACTCTTCACACGCTGGCGGCGATGGATCAGGACGGTAACGCGGCGCTCGCCGCCCTGGCCCAGGCGATCGGCGGCACGGAGCCGGAAATCCCGATAACTCCGCGCCCCGCGCCCGCGACCGAAGCGATCGCGCCGGAGACGGTGGCAACCACGATCGCGGCGCTCCTTCCCGACCATGCGATCGTGATCGACGAGGGGATTTCATTCGGGCGCGGTTTCTCCCGCTTCACCCACGGCGCGGCGCCGCATCTGTGGCTGCAGGTGCCGGGTGGGGCGATCGGTGGCGGGCTGCCGACCTCGGTGGGTGCGGCAGTCGGCGCACCCGGACGACGGGTGGTCTCGATTCAGGCCGATGGCTCGGCGATGTACAGCATCGCAGCGCTGTGGACGGCGGCCCGGCAAAACCTTGATATCACGGTGATTTTGCTCGCCAACCGGAAATACGCGATCCTGCTCAACGAATTCGCGGGGGTGGGCGCCAATCCGGGACCGACCGCCCTCGGGATGCTCAACCTGGGCAACCCCGACCTCGATTTCGGCAAGCTGGCAGAGGGCATGGGGGTCGCGGCGGCGCAGGCGCCGACCATGGCGCGACTGAATGAATTGCTGGCCTCCAGCGTCAATCACAAAGGGCCGTTCCTGATCGAGTTGCTGACCGCCTGACCCTCCTCCCGGACCGCCGGTTGCGATCAATCCGCAACAGTGATCGGTATAACAACACGGTTCGGTGATTTGGGCGGTTGACCGGGAAATTTTCGTGCGGCAACAGTGAAATGGCCATGATGCTGACACAGACGGACGGCATCTGACCGCCGGGCGGGCGGGCCGCTCCTTGCAATCGTCGATTTCCCCGATCCGGGATCCTTCATGGCCAGTTCAACCGTTCACCGCGATGCGCCGGCGGCTTTCATCGCAGCCTTGCGCCGCCGTCTGGGCGCGATGACGATTCCCGCGCAGACCCGCCTGCGCGCGCTGGTGCGGACCGACGAAGTCTGGCTCGCCTTTCTGGCGGCGGTGGTCGGCGCATTCGCCGGCGCCGGCACATTCCTGATGAAGGATTTCAGCCACCATTTCCATTTCTGGTTCTTTGCTCTGCCCCATCTCGGCGAAGGTCTGTCACAGCAGGAATATATCGATCCGATCCGGGCAATTCTGGTGCCGACCCTTGGCGGGGTGGTGCTGGGTTCGGTGTCCTGGTTGCTGGCCAAATACCGGCCCGGACGGATGGTCGACCCGGTCGGGGCAAACGCATTCTATGGCGGCAAGATGTCGCTCCGGGATTCGGTGATCGTCGCGGCGCAGACCGTCGTCTCCAACGGCGTCGGCGGCTCGGTGGGCATGGAAGCCGGTTATGCCCAGCTCGGCAGCGGAATCGCGAGCTGGTGCGGACAGCGGTTGCGGCTCAGACGCAACGATTTGCGCATTCTGGTCGGGTGCGGTGCGGGAGCGGCGATCGGCGGTGCGTTCAATGCTCCGTTCTGTGGCGCGTTCTACGCAATCGAACTGATCATCGGCACCTATACGCTGGCCAGCCTGCCCATGGTGATCCTGGCCGCGCTGACCGGCACGGTAGTTACCAATGTTCTCTCTCACGGCGGAACCAAACCGCTCGATGTCATTCTGCCAGACGTTGTGCCGACTTACGGCTATCTGCTCGCCCTGCTTGAGGGCGTCGTTGCCGGGTTCATCGCCATCGCGATCATGCGCGCCGCCACCTCGCTCGAAGTCGTGTTCCGGCGGCTCAATGTGCCGGTCTGGCTGCGCCCGGTTCTGGGTGGCATCGCCGTAGGGCTGCTCGGCTCGATCTCACCCAAGGTCATGGGGTCGGGCCATTCCTCGCTGCATACCCAGCTTGCCATCGACTATCCGTTCTTCCTCGCGATGGGGCTGCTTTTCCTGAAATCGACCGCTTCGGCGTTCTCGATCAGCTCCGGATTCCGCGGCGGTCTGTTTTTCGCCTCGCTGTTCATGGGCTCGCTTGTGGGACGGGCCTACGGCGACCTCGCTGTCATGGTGCCGTTCGTCCATGGTCTGCCGATCGGTTTTTACACCATCGTCGGCATGGCGGCGACGGCAACGGCGATCGTCGGCGGGCCATTGACGATGACGTTCCTCGCGCTGGAAAGCACCAACAATTTCAGTATCACCATCGCGGTTCTGGGCGCGGCCATTGCCGCCTCGCTGACCGTGCGACGAACCTTCGGCTATTCGTTCACCACCTGGCGGTTCCACCTGCGCGGCGAAAGCATCCGCAGCGCCGTCGATATCGGCTGGATACACAACCTGACCGTCGGGCGGATGATGCGGCGGACCCAGTACACCGTGCACGACGCGACCGATATCGCGACGTTCCGGACCGAATACCGGCTCGGGCGCACCCATTACGTCGTCGTGGTCGATGCCGATGAACGCTATGTCGGCCTCGCCTATCCGACCGAGGTCCACGCGCCGGACGTTGCGGCGGATGCCGAACCGATCCGGACCATGACCCGGCATCAGGAGGATTTCCTGCTGCCGCAGGCAACCGTGAAGGAGGCGATCAGCACCTTCGAACGGGCGGAATGCGACGTGCTCGCGGTGCTGGATGGACCGGAGACGCGCAAGGTTCTCGGTGTGCTGACCGAGCAGTATGCGCTGCGACGCTACAGCGAGGAATTGGAGCAGCGCCGTCGCGAACTGTCTGGCGAGTAGCGTCTGGCGAGCAATTTTATCCGAACCGATCGGATCTTGTTCTATAATTCGGCGACTTCGGCCACCCCCTGGATCATTTTCATCGCCTGGGCGAGGCGCGGCGAAACGTTGAAGCCACCTGGCAGGGCGATGTCGAGCCTTGCGCCGGTATCGAGTCTGGGGGCGAGCAGGATGCGGCCCTTGCCCCGCCCCTCGCGCTCGAGCAGGGCGCGCAGCGACGGAAGGGCTTCGGCACGCTCGACCACGATGCGCAGCCCGGTG
>DASVGZ010000097.1:0-2110 GCA_036379275.1 Acidiphilium sp.
GTCTGCTGCTGGCCCCCGCCGTTCCAACCACCTCCGCCGCCCCAGCCACCGCCACCCCAGCCACCGCCCTGTTGCACCACGGTCGCCGGGCCGAAAAAGGTCTGCACCCCGTTCACCATCGCCGAGACGGGCTGGCCCGGATCGGCGGTCGGGGACGCCGGGTCATAGGATGCACTACAGCCGGGGGTGGAGGATGGTTGGTTCGCGGCGAGACCCTGCGCCGGCAGGGCGCCGCCATTGTCGTTGAGCCGGATCGGCAGATCCTCGACCGTACCGGATTGACCCCGGGAGAGGTTGGTCAGCGGCTGGATCAGCGCGGTGTCCCCGCATCGCACGGGATCGACTCCGGCGACGTGGGTGAAGGCAACGCCGTTCCCGTTCGGCGTGACGTAGGTATAGCTGCTCGAACTGAAGCAGGTCGCTGTCGGTGGTGGCGTGGTGCTGGTCCTGACCACGGCGACGGCCGAGGCCCGCAGGATCGGGGTACCGGCATAGAAGATCGAGGACAGGAACTTGTCGCCTGGCGCCGAGGCGGCGACGGTGATCGTCTCGCCGGTCGGTGTCGGTTCCATGGAAACCGTGAAATCGGGCGAGCCCGGCGCGAAGTTGAAGCTGTTTCCCGTGGCGGCGTTGGCGGCGGCCATGGCGGCGGTGGCCAGGGCCGCCGGGTCGGTGCTACCGAACCGGGCGGCGGCGAGCGCGCCGGCGTCGGAGGCGGTTTGCAACGCCTCGTGCGTGCCGTACCAGAAGCCGACATCGATCGCGAGGGCGGAACAGCCGATTAGCACCGGCGCTGCGAGAGCGACGATGATGGCGACCGCGGCCCGGCGCTCGCCGAGATGACGAGCGATCTGTTTTATCCAACGGAAAACGATCCGGCACAGCGTCACCCGGGATCTCCAGCGTCCGGCGGGACAGAGCATCCATTGTCGCAGGGTTCGATTAATGAGCGGTTAATGCCGGTTCGGTCCGGAAACGATAAAAACCGGGTTTTCGATTGACAGGCACGCCAACGGTGATAAGCTGAAAACCAGAACATAGTTTCATTATATGAAACTAAAAACTGTCTTCCCGTCCCGGCCGACGATGGAGGAGGCAATGCGGCTGAAGAGACTCCCGATTTGTCCGACGATGGTAACAAAGAGTTTGAAAACAGGAGGAACCATATGTCCAGAACCCGAACCCTGCTTGCGTCCACAGCGATCGGCGCACTGGCCTTCCTTGGCGTGGCGGTGGCGCAGGCCGCGCCCGATAACGCGGCGCCGATGATTCTCTCGACCTCGAAGGCGGTTTGCGTCAATCCGCATCCGAGTCATGTAAAAATCTCGACATTGGTGCTGGGTTTCTCGCAATCCGAGGGCAACGAGAATCCGTTCCGCGCCGAGGAAACCAAATCATTGAAAGATGCGGCGGCATCGTTCCACGTCAAACGCTACATCTATACCAATGCGCACGACAACCAGTCCAAGCAGGTCGCCGATGTCGAGAGCATGATCAATCAGGGCGCGCAGGTTCTGGTGATCGCGCCGCTGAACGCCACGGGGCTGCAGCCGGCCTTCGCTCAGGCGGTTTCGAAGCATATTCCGATCATCACCATCGACCGGCAGACCGCCGGCACCGACTGCACCGATTTCCTCAGCTTCATGGGCTCGAATTTCTATAATCAGGGCGTAATCGACGGCGAACAGCTCGCCAAAGCGACTGGTGGACACGCGGTGATCGCGGAAATCCAGGGCGCCTATGGCAACTCGGTCGAAACCGCGCGCACCGACGGATTCGCCAAGGCGATTTCGAAATATCCGGGCATGAAGATCGTCGCGGCACAGACCGGCAACTGGTCGACCACCGACGCGCAGAAAGTGATGGGCGAAATCCTGCTCGCGCATCCCGATGTCAACGCGGTTTATACTCAAAGCGACACCATGGCCTATGGCGCGATCACCGCCCTGCGCGATGCCGGCAAGAAACCGGGAGAAGTGAAGATCGTCACCATCGATGGCACCAAGCAGGGCGTGCAGGATATCGTCGATGGCTGGATCTATGCCGATGACGAGACCAATCCCCGCTTCGGGCCGATCGCTCTGCACGAGTTGCAGAACTGGCTGGACGG
>DASVGZ010000098.1:0-4722 GCA_036379275.1 Acidiphilium sp.
AATGCCTATGACACAACCGTCGGGCAGACGCGGGCGCAGCTCGACGCCATGGCCGGGAAACAGATCGGCGATCCCGCGCGCGGGGCGGCCGCGATTCTCGCGGCGGTCGACGCCGACGAACCGCCGGTGCATCTGCTACTCGGCACCGACGCGCTGCGCCGCGCCCGCGAAAGCCTCGACATGCTGATCGACGAAATGGATCGCTGGGAGGAAACCACCAACGGCACCGACTTCCCCGACGCGGCGTGAAACCACGGGCGCGGGGCACAACCCCGGCGCCCGCTTCTATTTCACGGCAATGACCGCGCAGACACCCATGCCGGCCTGAAGGCCGATATCGGCGGTCTCGACCCCGGCGAAACCGGCCTCATTGAGCCAGGCGCGATACTGCGACAGGGTGAACGTATCGCCGTGCTCGGTGTTGACCAGCATGTTGAGCGCGAACAGCACTGCCGGCGGCGGGCCGGTGCGGTCCTCGGCGGGCAGCATGTCGACAATCGCGATCCGTCCGCCCGGCGCGAGAGCCTCGTGCAGACGGCCGAACAACCGGCGCGACGATGCCTCGCCCTCCGAATGGACGATGTTGCCGAGAATCGCGACATCGAACCGCCCGCTGCCGAACGCAGCATCCTTCAGATCGCCCGGCATATACTCGAACCGGCCGGCGACGCCATGGCGTTCGGCAAACTCCCGCGTGCTCGCGAGCACGCCGGGAAAATCCTGCGCCGTCACGCGGGCCGCGGCATCCGCCTCGGCGATGGCGATGCCCCACACGCCCGACCCGGCGGCGACATCGAGCACGCGCAGCCCGGAATGCCGGGCTCCTGCCCCGAGCGCGGCGGCGAGACGCCGCGCCGGTTCGCGGTTGAGCACATGCAGGCTGCGGATCAGGACCGGAAAGAACGCTTCGGCCACGTCCTGTTTCTCGACCGCCTCGGCCACGCGGCCGGTCCGCACAACCTCGGGCAGCCGGCCCCATGCGGTCCACAAATGGTCGGATTCCATGATCGCGCCAACATAATCGGGGCTCGATTTCACGAGATAAGCCTTGCTCGCCGGGGTCAGCCGGTAGCGCCCGTCCGCCTTGCCGAGCAGCCCGAGCGCGCAGAGCGCGTCGGCGAGCATTCGCACGCCCCGCTCGCTCGCCGATGCCGCAAGCGCCAGATCGCCCGCCGTCTCGCGCCCTTCGGCAATGCGCGAGAACAGATCGAGCTGGACAGCGGCGGCCAGCAGACGCGGCGCCATCATCCCCATCGAAATCCGCATCAGTTCCTGTGGATCGAGGCCGGGGCGCTGTTCCATGACCGTTCTCCCTGTCCTTGCGGAACGCCGGCAGGCCCGCGAGACGGCACGAACCCGCCTCAGGCCCGCCCTTCAAGCGGCCGACGGTAATCTCCGCATACAGCTTTCGGCAAGAATTTTCGCGATCCGGATAGCAGCCGATGAAACAATCGTGAAGAACGATCCATCATCGCGATTCAATCGTTGCGCACACGCCGGTTTTGCGCGTAACTTGACCGCGGAGGCTCATCTTACCGCGATCATGCGACAAATACATGGCGGATTTACTGAATCCACCCTTCCATATTTGCTGCGACGCCATATGTGTTGTTCAGGCCAAGCGATTGGCCACGGAATTCGGCGGTGACGCCGTCCGCTATCCGGCCCTGACCGGTCGGATGGGGATCTTCGGATCCCAACGTCTCCCAGACGTGAAGCCTCCCTGTTGACTTGCCCCGCCGGTTCTTCCGGCGGGGTTTTTTTCACCGGTTCCGGTTGAGACTTGTCTAGCCAACCGCGCCGCGCCGGGCAATGTCAGGCGACCGCTCCACCAGCAATTCGCCGATCTGTGTTGCATTCGAGACACGCCTGGATAATCGCCCGCCCGGCCGCCCGCATCTGCTGAAAATCGAGCGATGGCACGCCATTCCGGGCTTCCGGCATCTCCGGCAGGCAGGGAAGATGGACGAATCCGGCACGGATGTCTGTTTCCTCGGTGCGGTGGCGGGCAAGGTAGAAAACGGCATTGCAGGCGAAGGTTCCGGCGGTCTGGGAGATCGAGGCCGGAACCCCGGCCTCGCCGGTCCGCGCGCAGGCCGCCTTGATCGGCAGGGTGGAGAAATACGCCGCCGGCCCGCCGGCGACCACCGGCTCGTCGATCGGTTGCGCGCCGAGATTGTCGGGAATCCGTGCGTCGATCACGTTGATCGCCACCCGTTCCAGGGTGATTCCGGTCCGCCCGGTCGCCAGCCCGAAACACAGAACCACGTCCGGCCGGAATGCCGCCATCGCCGCATCCAGCGCGGCACCCAGGGGCGCGAAGGAACAGGGCAGGATGGCGTGGCCGATTTCCACTCCCGCGATCGTCTCGGTTGCCAGAGCCTCCGCCAGCATCGCCGAGGGATTGACCGTATCGCCGCCGAACGGCTCGAAGCCGGTGACCAGAATGCGCATCGTTTCCCTATAGCCGACCCGAGCCGGTCATGCGATGGATTGACGATGCGCTGGTATTTCGGAATCGACGAGGCCGGCAGCGCCGGCGACGCGGGACTGCACGCAAGGCTTGCCGTCCGCTCCGCCGCACTGGCCGGCGGGCTCGAGCCGCGGCTGCTCTACCACGGCGCGCGCAACGACTTCACCGCCTGGATGGAGCGCAACGGCGTTACGGTGATCGACGCCGAACCGCCCTGCCTCGACGCGATGCGCGAGGCCGAGGCGCGCGGAACCTTTCGCGCCTATTCGACCGGTCACTGGCTCCGCCTCGCGATTCCGCTGATCGACCGCGACGCCGATTTCGCCCTCTATACCGATTGCGACATCGCCTTTCTCTGCCCGGTCGACTGGCGCGCGTTCCGCCCGCGCGTGTTCGCCGCCGGCCCCGAATTCGCCCCGAACGCCTGGAACTATTTCAACTCCGGCGTGATGGTGCTGAACCTCGCGACGCTGCGGACCACCCAGTCCGCCTTCGAGGCCGCGTTGCGCGCCGGCCTCGCCAGCAACGACGCCAGCCAGCTCGACGATCAGGTGGCACTCAACCAGGCCTATCGCGGCCAGTGGGACCGGCTCGACCCCGGCCTGAACGCGAAACCCTACTGGCCGCACGATCCGCGCGCCGGCATCCTGCATTTCCACGGCCCCAAGCTCGGCGGGATCGAGGCGATCGCCCATGGCGGCTGGAACTGGGCCGACCCCACCGCGCGCGCGATCGGCGCCCTGTGCGACGCCCATATTCCGAACTACGTCGCCTGGCTCACCGATCTCGGCGACCGGATGCAGCTTGCCGATCTCGATCTCGCGCTCCGCCTGCACCGCGCGGCTGCCGACCTCGCCGCCCATGGCCGCGCCGGCCCGCCGCAGGCGCATGATCTGGCCTTCATGCGGACGAGGCTGTTTCCCGAGTGACGGCTTCTGAATGTCGGTGACTCGCCAAGTACGATGATGTATGATGCGCGATGTCTGATGTTCGACCTACAGGTGCAGCCATGCGGACCACCCTGACCATCGACGACGATATTCTGACCGTCGCCAAAGACCTCGCCGACCGCGATCACAAGACCATCGGCGCGGTGATCTCGGCGCTGGCGCGCGAGGCGCTGCGGCCCGCGACAGGCGCGGCGCGGCGCAGGAACGGGATTCCGCTTCTGCCGGCACGAGGCGACGGAAAGCGGGTCACGCTCGATCTGGTGAACCGGTTGCGCGACGATCCGCTCACGTGACCTGTCTTCTCGATGTGAATGTGCTGATCGCGCTGATCGATCCCGCGCATCTGCACCACGACACTGCTCATGACTGGTTCGCCGCCGAAGGCGCGCAGGCCTGGGCAACCTGCCCGCTGACCGAAAACGGCGTCCTGCGGGTTCTCGGCAACCCGCGCTATCCGAACAGTCCCGGCACTCCGGCGGCGATCGCCGGGCTGGTGACGCAACTGCGCGCGGTCCGGGGCCACGCCTTCTGGCCCGACGATATCAGCCTGCTCGATTCAACTCTGGTTGATCCCGCCCGTCTGACGACCCCCGCCCGGATTACCGATATCTACCTTCTTGCCCTTGCGCGCTCGCATGACGGCAGGCTCGCCACCTTCGATCGGCGGATCGACGCCGGGGCGGTGAAGGGTGGCGCGCGATCCCTGTGCGTGATTGGATGACCGCCGGAAGACCGACGCATCGGAAGGAGGCCCCGCAATGCCCGAAACCGCCTGGATCTGCTCGACCTGCGGCGTGCAGGCGCGCGCCTCGGCCGAACCGCCGGACATTTGCACGATCTGCGCCGATCCGCGCCAGTATGTTCCCGCCTCCGGCCAGCATTGGACCACGATGGCCTCGCTCGCCTCGGGCCACCGCAATTCGTTCCATCGCCATGAGCCCGGTCTGACCGGCATCGGCACCGAGCCGCATTTCGCGATCGGCCAGCGCGCGCTTCTGGTCCGTACCGCGAAGGGCAATGTGCTGTGGGACTGCATCAGCCTGCTCGACGACGCGACCCGCGAGATCATCGAAGCCCTTGGCGGGATTGCCGCGATCGCGATTTCCCACCCGCATTTCCACGCGACCATGGTGGACTGGAGCCGCGCCTTCGGCGACGCGCCGATCTACGTTCATGCCGCCGACCGCGATTCCGTCGCCCGGCCGGACCGGGCGATCCGCTTCTGGTCCGGCGCGACCGAGACGCTGCTCGACGGCGTGACTCTGATCAACACCGGCGGCCATTTCGACGGCGCGGCGG
>DASVGZ010000099.1:0-2353 GCA_036379275.1 Acidiphilium sp.
AACTGCTTTTCCGGCACCGGCACCGCGCCGCAGGTCTCGCAATGGATCACCGGGATCGGGCAGCCCCAGTAGCGCTGGCGCGAGATGCCCCAGTCGCGCAGCCGCCAGTTCACCACGCCGCGCCCCAGCCCGCGCGCCACAAGCTCGGCGATCGCCCGCGCCTTCGCGGCCCGCACATCCAGCCCGTCGAGGAAATCCGAATTGACCAGAACGCCGTCGCCGGTGAACGCCTTGTCGTCCACGGCGAGATCGGGCTCATCCTTTGGCGCGACCACGACCGAAACGCTCAGCCCGTATTTGCGGGCGAATTCGATATCGCGCTGGTCATGCGCGGGGCAGCCGAAAATCGCCCCGGTGCCGTATTCCATTAGAACGAAATTCGCGATCCATACCGGATAGCTCGCGCCCGCGATGAATGGATGGGCAACCCGCAGCCCGGTGTCGAAACCACGCTTCTCGGCGGTCTCGATCGCCGCTTCCGAGGTTCCTGCGCTCTGGCATTCGGCGATGAATTCGGCGGCTTCCGGGTTCGCGGCAGCCACCGCCGAGGCGAGCGGATGATCCGGCGCGATGGCGAGAAAGCTCATGCCGAAAATCGTGTCGGGCCGCGTGGTGTAGACCTTCACTCGCCCGATGCCGGCAACCGGTGCGGTCAGGGCGAACTCGATCTCCGCTCCCTCGCTTCGGCCGATCCAGTTGCGCTGCATCACCCGCACCCGGTCCGGCCAGCGGTCCAGCGCGTCGAGCCCGGCGAGCAGGTCTTCGGCGAAATCGGTGATTTTCAGAAACCACTGGCGCAGCTTGCGCTTTTCCACCAGCGCGCCGGATTTCCAGCCGCGCCCGTCGATCACCTGCTCGTTGGCGAGCACGGTCTGGTCGACCGGGTCCCAGTTGACCGCCGATTCCCGCCGCTCGACGAATCCGGCCCGCCAGAAATCGAGGAACAGCTTCTGCTGCTGGCCGTAATAGTCGGGGTCGCAGGTGGCGAACTCGCGCGACCAGTCGAGCGCGAAGCCCACGCGCTGAAGGTCGGCGCGCATCGCCGCGATGTTCTCGCGGGTCCAGGTCGCGGGCGCGATGCCACGCTCCCGCGCCGCGTTCTCGGCGGGCAGGCCGAACGCGTCCCACCCCATCGGGTGCAGCACGCTGAAGCCGCGCGCGCGCTTGTAGCGGGCAACCACCTCGCCCAGCATGTAGTTGCGCACATGCCCCATATGGATCTTGCCGGAGGGGTAGGGAAACATCTCCAGCACGTAGCATTTCGGCTTCGTCCGGTCCGGCCGGTCCCCGGTGCGGAAACAGTCGCGTTTCGCCCATTCTGCTTGCCAGCGCGGCTCGGCCGCGCGGAAATCATAGGCCGGTTCGGTCGCAGCCTGGTCCATCGCTCAGCCGTTCAACTGGCCGGCCGCCTTCAGTTGCGCGGCGCGCGCCAGAATCCGGTCCTCGATGCCGCTCGCGGTCGCCGGATCGACCGGGGCATTGACCCATTCGCCGCCCTGAAGCGTCTGGCGGAACACCGAAACCTTCAGGTTGCCGGCGGATAGTACGGTGCCGAGAATATAGGCGGTCGCCTTGAATCGCTCGTTCGGAGTCGCGGGCGGCGAATACCAGTCGGTGATGATCACGCCGGCGAACGGATCGGCCGAGGCGAGCGGCATGAACGACAGCGTGTCGAGCGACGCGCGCCAGAGATAGGCGTTCACCGCGATCCCGGTCTGCCCGGTCGACTTCTTGCCGCCGATGGAGAACAGATCGCCGAGTCCCGAACTGGCGTTCTGCATTCCCGGCGGAACCCGATAGGTCTGCATGTTCGGCAGCGGCGTCTGCTTCCCGGCGGAGCAGCCAGCCAGCATGGCGACGGTGCCCAGCGCGGCGAGCCCCGGCACGGAACGGAGCAGTGCGGGGCGAAACTTCGGGGTCGGGGCAGCAGTCAGATGAAAGCGCACATTCGTCTCCGCTTGGCGGGCCGGGCAGTCCGGCTGATCGGTCGCCGCAGTGTTTAACCTTGTCGTGGCATCGCGCCAAGAGCGCCCCGCCCTGACCGCAACGTCATTGCGAGGCCGCGTGCGGCCGAAGCAGTCCACTCCTGTCGCATGGCCAGAAACAACCCGCGTCGGGTAGTGGCATAAAAAATCCATCCCGTCATAGCGCCACCTCGAAACGTCACTGCGAGGCCGTGCAACGGCCGAAGCAGTCCATCTTCCCGCAAGTGAAGTCGTCATCAACTCACTTGATCGCAGCGGCCGAAGCAATCCATTCCTGTCAACGCACGTCCAGAAACAACCCGCATCGGGTAGTGGCATAAAAAATCCATCCCGTCATAGCGCCACCTCGAAACGTCACTGCGAGGCCG
>DASVGZ010000100.1:0-3059 GCA_036379275.1 Acidiphilium sp.
GATGCCGTTCCTGCTGGAAACCGCGCTGCGCGACCTCGGCGCACAGGTTTCGGTCGGTCCCGACTTCGCTCCGCACGTCATGGAAGACGGCAACCTGCTTACCGGGCAGAATCCGAAATCCGCCGAACCCCTGGCCCGCGCGGTGATCGACGCGCTGAAGGCCGGACGCACAAAAGCCGCGTAACCCTGGAGCCTGTTTCGAAATGAAGTCGGGTCGGTCTGACGGATCTTTTCCGCCCCCGGTTCGTCGAAATCTCGCCCCGATATTCTCGCATCGCGGCTTCGATCTCTTCTGCCGGAGACGAAAAATCCCTCGTCAGCCCTCTACCGTCCCATTCCGAAACAGGCTCCTACAGCCTTCCGCCCCGGCGGCCGATCGTGGAGCCGAGCCGGAGGCGCAGCGCGTTCAGCTTGATGAAACCGGCGGCATCCTGCTGGTTATAGGCGCCCTGATCGTCCTCGAACGTCACCATCCGGGTGGAATACAGCGAGTTCGGGCTCTCCCGCCCGGTGACGATCACATTGCCCTTGTAGAGCTTCAGCCGAACCGTGCCGGTGACCGAATGCTGGCTGGTGTCGATCAGCGCCTGCAGCATCCGCCGCTCCGGCGAGAACCAGAACCCGTTATAGATCAGCTCGGCATAGCGCGGCATCAGGCTGTCCTTGAGATGCGCGGCCTCGCGATCAAGGGTGATGCTCTCGATCCCGCGATGGGCGGCGAGCAGGATGGTGCCGCCAGGTGTTTCGTACACGCCGCGCGACTTCATGCCGACGAAGCGGTTTTCCACCAGATCGAGCCGGCCGATGCCATTGTCGCGCCCGAGCGCATTCAGCCGGGTGAGCAGGGTCGCCGGCGACAGCGTCTCGCCGTTCAGGCTGACCGCATCGCCATGGGCGAAGCCGATGCTGATTTCGGTCGCCTTGTCGGGCGCGGCTTCAGGGCTGATGGTGCGCTGGTAGACGATCTCGTCCGGTGCAACGGCCGGGTCTTCGAGGATTTTTCCTTCCGAGGATGAGTGCAGAAGATTGGCGTCGACCGAGAACGGCGCCTCGCCGCGCTTGTCCCGGGCGATCGGGATCTGGTTGGCCTCGGCGAATTCGAGCAGCTTCGTGCGCGAGGTCAGGCTCCATTCGCGCCAGGGCGCGATCACCTTCACGTCCGGTTTCAGCGCGTAATAGGCGAGTTCGAACCGCACCTGGTCGTTGCCCTTGCCGGTCGCGCCGTGGGCGACCGCATCGGCGCCGACCGCCTCGGCGATCTCGATCTGGCGCTGGGCGATCAGGGGGCGGGCAATCGAGGTGCCGAGCAGATACTGCCCCTCATAGAGGGCATTGGCGCGGAACATCGGAAACACGAAGTCGCGGGTGAAGGTCTCGCGCAGATCCTCGACGAAGATCTCCTTGATGCCGAACATCTCGGCCTTGCGCCGCGCGGGTTCGAGTTCCTCGCCCTGGCCGAGATCGGCGGTGAAGGTGACCACCTCGGCGCGATACTCGGTCTGCAGCCAGCGGAGAATGACGCTGGTATCGAGCCCGCCCGAATAGGCAAGCACCACTTTCTTCACGCTCTTGTCGGCCATCGCACGCCCCTTTTCAGCTCGGATGCGACCTATCAGCCGGACGGGGCTCTGCCAAGCGCGGAAAGGCTGCGGATCAGGTCTGCGTGAGCGACGATTTCGTGGCCGGCGATTGGATGGGCGATTTCCGGGTGCCGACCAGCCGGCGGACCGCGGCGGCGGTGGCCGGCGTGTTCCAGTCGCCCGCGCCTTCCAGTTCGGCGACCATGTCGCCCTTGCGGTCGATGATGATGGTCAGCGGAATGCCGTTGACATGGAACGCATCCAGCGCGCTCGACGACGGATCGACCAGCACCGGCAGCCCCTCGATGTGGTGCGCGGCATAATAGGGCTCGACCGCGCGCACGCCGGTCGCATCGACCGAGATCGGCAGAACCCGGATCCCGTCGGGGCTCAGGGTCTTGTTCAGTGCGGCAAGGGTCGGCAATTCGCGGGTGCAGGGGCCGCACCAGGTCGCCCAGAAATTCACGATCAGCCCCTGCCCGCGATAATCCGCGAGCGAAAGCCGCCGCCCACCCGCGTTCATGAAGCGGAACGGCGGCGGCGGCGACGGCATCACCTCGGTCAGCGCGCCGGCAACGTCCGGCAGCGCCTGGGCGCGGGCGGATTTGCCGAACCCCGCCAGCGAAGCTAATCCAGGCACAGCCAGACCCGCGCCGAGTATCGCAAAATTCCGCCGAGACAATGTGAGTGCCATGGACCATCAAACTCCGAAAAACGACCTGTCTTCCTCCGTCTCTGGCGCGGCAACCGCCAGGCTGCAATGGGGTGGACGCTTTGCACAGGGTCCCGCCGCGATCATGCAGGCGATCAACGCATCGATCGGTTTCGACTACCGGTTATGGCGCGAGGATATCGAGGGAAGCCTTGCCCATGCGGCAATGCTGGCAAAACAGGGCATCATTTCCGCCGAAGATGAGGCGGCGATCCGCAAGGGGCTGACCGAGATCCGCACCGCGATCGCTGACCAAAAATTTACCTTCGATCCGGCGCTGGAAGATATCCACACCAATATCGAGGCCTGGCTGGTCGGCCATATCGGCGAGGCCGGGCGGCGGTTGCATACCGGGCGCAGCCGCAACGACCAGGTGGCGACCGATTTCCGGCTCTGGGTGCGCACCGCGCTCGATACGCTCGACGGACAGGCACGCGACCTGATGCAGGCGCTTGCCGGGCGGGCGGCGGAACACGCAGCAACGATCATGCCCGGCTTCACCCACCTGCAAACCGCCCAGCCGGTGACGTTCGGGCATCATCTGCTCGCCTATGTCGAGATGCTGGCGCGCGACCGGGGTCGTCTCGCCGATTGCCGGCACCGGCTGAACGAATGCCCGCTGGGTGCCGCGGCACTCGCCGGCACCACCTTCCCGATCGACCGGGCGATGACCGCCTCGGCCCTCGGCTTCGACCGGCCCACCGCCAACTCGCTCGATTCCGTATCGGACCGGGATTTCGCGCTCGAATTCCTTTCGGCGCTCTCGA
>DASVGZ010000101.1:0-2920 GCA_036379275.1 Acidiphilium sp.
CGACATCGAATGAATTTCAATGTTTGTACTCAAACGACAAAATAAATGATCGAATGAAACTTGCAACGAGACATAAAAATTCAATTTATTCGGAATTTCGGTATTTCAGGATATTTCCAACTTTGATTAAAATCATAGTAATTTTGGCATATGTTTTTTTCGTTACACAGTCCTTTCGATAAAGTTCAAAATGTTACTAGCATTTTGAATAAATAACAAAATTTAACAATCTCTTTCTGCAAGACAGCTTGCGCAGCGTCATTCCGGATTTTAACACTCGGGACGAACGGTCACGATGACAAGGCAATGTCGTGACGGGACAAGGGCGTTCGTGTCGGAAAACCTGAAGAGAGCACGCGGAACTTTCGCGACTGCCGTTGCTGTTGCTGCCGTTCTCGCGGCAGCGGCCGCACCGGCTGTCGCGTTGGCGGACACCGCCGCACCGGTCGCGCTGACGATCGTCGCCCAGCCTTTGCCGGTGGTTCTGCACGAAATCGCCGCGAAGGCCGGACTCGGTCTGGTGACTTCCGGTCAGCTCGACGAACAGGTCAATGATGTTGCCCTGTCGGGTTCGCCGTCCGATGCGCTCGACCAGCTCGCGAAACTGTTCGACTTCACCTGGTTCTCCGACACGAGCACGATTTTCGTCTCTCCCTCGACCGACCGGCGAACCGTGGTAATCAGCGGCACGGGATCCGATGTCGCATCGATCAACGCCACGTTGCAGAGTCTCGGCGTCGATTCGACGAAATGGCCGGTGCAGGAAGGGCCGCACGGCAACATCATCGTGTCCGGCCCGGCGAGCTATGTCGATCTGATCAAGGAAATCAGCGGCAACACACCGAGTCCACGACCATCGGAGCACGCCATGCCCAGGGTGCTCCATGGCCCCGTCATCGCCTCACCCTGACAGAGCATAAGGAGACAGCCCCATGTCGGCACCCGTGACACCGGCCGCTACGACCCAGACCTCCGTAAACAGTGGTACCGCCGCCAACAGCACCGCCTGGCAACAGGTGGTGGACCAGATGATCGTCCAGGGCGGCATCGCCGTGTTCGGCAATCTCGGATTCAACGCGATCAACAGCATCCAGAGCGAGGAATCCGATCTGTCGAATTCATGACCGGCATGATTTCTCGGACAAGGACGAACTGACATGACGATACCGTTTCAACCGGTTGCCGGCCTCGGCCAGAGCGGCGCGGGACAGCTCGACCGGAGCAGCGCCGTGATCAACGCGGTCGCCGAGCCGCCGCAGACCGCGATGACCATGATCCCGCATCAGGTCGAGCAGACGCTGACCCGCTTCGGCGACACGGTCCAGACCATGGGAGCCGCCAGAACCTCGGCGCCGGCGAAGATCCCGGACATCGAATTCGAGTCCGCCACGAAACCGGGGCAGGGCCCGGCCGGGATCGACGACGAGATGAAAATGATGGTCCAGAGCTACGATTTCGCGATCAGCACCGAACTGGTCTCGCGCGCGGTTTCGGAAGTCAGCGGCTCGATCGATGCCCTGGTCAAGACCCAGTAGGGCGACCGGCGGACGGAGCATCGCCGGGGGGCGCCTCGGCGTCGTCCTGCTGCTTCTGCTCGCCCCGCTGCTTGCCGGGTGCAAGACCGCGCTGGACCACAACCTGTCGGAGTCGCAGACCAACGCGATCGTGGCCCTTCTGCTCGCGCACGACATTCCGGCGTGGAAATCCGAGAAGGCCGCGAACAGCTTCGACGTTCTGGTCGAGAAGGGCGATTTCGCCAGCGCCTATGCGCTCCAGCACAGCCATGGCCTGCCACGCGCGGACTTCGCCTCGATCGACAAGATTTTCGGCCAGAGCGGCCTCGTCGCCTCGCCGACCGAGGATGCCGCCAAACTGGTTTACGGTGAGGAGCAGCAGCTCGAATCCGCGATTTCCAGCATCAACGGCGTCAGCGCCGCGCATGTGATCATCGTCCAGCCGCCTGCCGATCCGCTCGCTCCGAAGGATGCGGCGCCGACCGCCTCCGTGCTGGTGAATTATGCCCGGACCTCCGACGTTGCCGATCTGGTGCCGCAGATCAAGATGCTGGTCGCCGACGGCGTTCGCGGCCTCGATTACGACCGGGTCTCGGTGGTGATGATTCCGGAAAACGTCACCGTTGCCGCCGCGGGCGGGCCGAAGATCGTTCCGGTTCTCGGCGTGTGGGTCGCACGCGGCAGCGCCGGAGCCGTGGAAGCGTTGTTCGGCCTGGTGTTCGCCAGCCTCCTTCTGCTCGCCGGACTCGGCGGCCTGATGCTCTGGCGAGCACGGCACGAGATGGCCGATCGTGGCCGGGCCATCGCAGGGCAGAGCCGGACCCTGCTCTCGTCGCGGCCGCGCTCATGAGCGCAAGACCCACCCTTGCGGACCCGCTCCGGATCGCACCGCTGCCCTTGCTGATCGGCGCGGTCGAACCCGGCCTTGGCGAGGCAGCGGCGATGCTTCTCTGTGCTTCGCAGCGGATTGCCGTCCGGCTCGCTACCCTGATCGATGCGCGGCTCGGCCCGGCCGATCCGGCCCTGCTCGACGACAGCGACCGGGCGATTCTGGCGGCGGGGCCGGCGCATCGGGAGTCTGCCCGCCTCATCGCCGGGGCGCTGGCCCATGCCGGCCGCATCCGCCTTCTGGTCAGCGGCGCCGAGGTCGGCCGCTTCGTCGAGGCCTGCGGCCATGCCGCACGCGACGCGGTGTTCGCGGTCTCGCGCGAGGCCGGGGCGGAACCCTTTTCGTCGAGCGCCGATCTGGTCGCCGATGTCCGCGCGGCGGGGTCTGCGATTTTCGCCGGCTGGAGGCAGGCTTTGCCGCCCGGCTTTGCAGCCCGCCTCGCACTGGTGCAGCCCGATATCGCGCCGCTGCCGCCCGGCGAAAGCGGAAGCGGCCATGCCGCGCTCTACCGCCTCGC
>DASVGZ010000102.1:0-2160 GCA_036379275.1 Acidiphilium sp.
CATGGTTTCGCAAACCGGCAAAGCGCGGCGGCAGAATTCCTCCGGCCCGATCGCCCAGCCGCTGCGAAAGCCGGGGGCGGCGTGGGATTTCGAGATCGAGGAGACGACGATCGTGCGGTCCGCGAGATCGACGTTGTCGAACGGCGAGGCGAATTCGCCGTCGAAAATCAGGGCTTCGTAGACCTCGTCGCAGACGATCCAGAGATCGTGGCTGGCGCAGATGGCGCCGATTTCGGCGAGTTCGGAGGCTGTGAGGACGGCGCCGGTGGGGTTGTGCGGCGTGTTGAGCAGGAGAACCCGGCTGTCTGGCGTGATCGCCGCCTCGAGATCCCGCGGCTGCATGTGAAACCCGTGCTCCACCCTGAGCGGAACCGGAATTTTTCGTGCGCCGCCGGCGCGGATCACGCCGTCATAGGTGGCATAAAGCGGGTCGCCGACCAGAATTTCGTCGCCGGGGCCGGTGAGACAGAGCATCACCGCGAACAGGGCGGTCTGGGTGCCGGGAAAACACAGCACGTTATCGGGTGTGACCGTGCGTCCGGTGCGTTTCGTGTATTTTTCGGCAAGTGCGGCGAGCAGTGCCGGTTCGCCTCGACCGTTGGAATAGCGCGTCCGCCCCGCGACCAGAGCGCGGATACATTCATAGGACAGGGCAGGGTCGGGCGGGAGATCGGGCTCGCCGATAGTGAGTTCGATGATCTTGTGTCCGGCGGCGGCGCGCTGGCGCGCGGCGATGTGCAGAGCCCATCGGCTGGAGCCGAGATCGGCGAGTCGTTCGGTGACCGGAGCATAGCGCATGATCATGTCTCCTTGCCGGTGGCGCGCAGTTTCAGGTCGAGAATGGCTTCGACCGCCTCGATGCCCATGGCAACCAGTCCATTTTTCGCAAACATTTCAGGAGCCAGCGTGCCTTCGAGCCAGAGACCGTCGATCACGCCGTTGATCTTGATCGCGGCGCGGCGGCGTGCCGGTGCGCGCACGAGGCGGCCAGCCTCGGCGAAAACCTCGCCGAGCAGGACTTCGAGTTCGCCGCGAAACCCCAGATAGTGCTCGCGGTGGATTGCGGCCATCGCCGGATCGACATGCACCATGCTGATGAAACTCGCCCACAGGGTCAGCCGCCTGATATCGGCGACCGGCGCGCCGAGATTGGCGGCGACGAAGCGGCGCAATCGCTCGCGTGCCGGTGCGCCGGCGACGGTGCTCGCCGCCTTCACCAGCATGGTCATGTCGTCCATGGTGGCGCGGTAGGCTTCCTGGACCATCCGGTCCTTGCAGTCGAAATAGTGGCGGATCAGGCCGTTGGAGACGCCGGCGCGCAGCGCGACCGAACGCACGGTGACGGCGTGCAGCCCGCTTTCCGCGATGCAGTCGAGCGTGGCGCGGATCAGATCGTGCCGGCGCTCGTCGCCCGGCGCGCGACGGAAGGTTTTCCGGGTCAAGCCGCCTGCCGCAGGATGGGCCGGGTCAGACAGGTCGGGCCGCCTTCGCAGGCGATGCAGAGGGCGTCGCCGGTAAAGGTTTCGACCTTGCATCCTGCGGCCTCCATGGCACGGCGGGTCGCATCGAACCCGTCGATCATGATCGCCTCGCGCGGAGCGGTCGCGAGCACGTTGAGGCTGAGCCCGTTGCTGGCGAGAAATTCCGCCTCCGGCGCCTCGATCAGTGCGATGCCGCGCGATTTCAGAAGCTGGTAAAACGGCGCCGGCAGAAGCGGCGCGAAGACCAGGGCGAGATCGTCGTCGAGCGGGCTGATCACCGACATCAGGTGCAGGCAGGCCGTCTCGCCCTGCCAGAGCGGCAGATCGAAGCCGAGAACCCCGACGCCATGGGGCGCCAGCATCGCGCGCAACTGGACGATGCCCGCCTCGTTGGTGCGCACGCCGCGCCCGACGATCAGGGTTTTGTCGTCGAGCCACACGCAGTCGCCGCCCTCGACCGTGCCGGGTGAGGCGATGCGGCCGAGAACCGGGATGTGCGCACTCCGGTAGGCACGGGCATGGGCGTCGACCTCGGCATGGCGCAGGGGCTTGCCCATGTTGAGCAGGATCGCCCCGGCGTCGCTCACCAGCGAGGGATCGTGGGTGAACATGGCGTCGGCAAGGCCGTCACCGGTATCTTCCATCCAGACGATGTCCGATCCCGAGGCCGCGACCAGGC
>DASVGZ010000103.1:0-3301 GCA_036379275.1 Acidiphilium sp.
CTCGAACGCGATTCGAAAAAATTCGGCACCAACGGCGCGGAGATCGACTACGCCCTTCTGGTCGACGGGCTCGAGGCCGAGCGCGAGCAGGGCATCACCATCGATGTCGCCTACCGGTTCATGGCGACGCCGCGCCGCAAGTTCATCATCGCCGACACGCCGGGCCATGAACAGTACACCCGCAACATGGCGACCGGCGCATCCACCGCGCAACTCGCGATCCTTCTGGTCGATGCTAGCCAGGGGCTGCTGACCCAGACCCGCCGCCACGCCTTCATCGCCGATCTTCTCGGCATCCGCCACGTGGTTCTGGCGGTGAACAAGATCGACCTCGTCGGTTTCGGGCAGGTGCGATTCGAGGCGATCGCGCGCGATTTCACCACCCTCGCCGAGCGGTTCCACTTCGAGACGATCGTGCCGATCCCGCTGTCCGCCCGGCATGGCGACAACGTGGTCAATCGCGGCACGCATATGGGCTGGTACGACGGCCCGACCCTGCTCGACCATCTCGAATCGATCGAGCCGGGCGCTACCTCGTCCGGCCCGTTCCGCCTGCCGGTGCAATGGGTCAGCCGGCCGGATGCCAGCTTCCGCGGCTATGCCGGCACCATCGCGGGCGGCGCGATCCGCGCGGGCGATCCGGTCATCGTCGCGGCGTCGGGCCGGGCCAGCCGGATCGCGCGCATCGTCACCGCCGATGGCGACCTCGCCTCGGCGCGCGCCGGCGAGGCGGTGACCCTGACCCTCGACGACGAGATCGACATCTCGCGCGGCGACATGCTCGCCTCGCCCGAGGCGCGGCCGGAGGTCGCCGACCAGTTCGCCGCCGATCTCGTCTGGATGGGCGAGGCGCCGCTTCTGCCGGGCCGCCCCTATGTCGTGCGGATCGGCGCCGCGACGGTCTCGGGCGTGGTGTCGCGGATCAGGCACAAGATCAACGTCAACAATTTCGACCATCTCGCCGCCGACAATCTTGCGCTCAATGAGGTCGCGACGGTGAATGTCGCGCTGTCGGCGCCGGTCGCTTTCGATCCTTATTCCGGCAACCGGCGGACCGGCGCCTTCATCCTGATCGACCGCCTGACCAATGCGACGGTCGCCGCCGGCATGGTGCGCCATCCGCTGCGCCGGGCGAGCAACATCCATCGTCAGGCGCTGACCGTCGACCGCACCGCGCGCGAGGCGCGCAACCGGCATCGCCCGGCGATCCTGTGGTTCACCGGCCTGTCGGGCGCGGGCAAATCGACCATCGCCAATCTGGTCGAATCGAAACTGCACCTGCTTGGCGCCCACACCTACCTGCTCGACGGCGACAATGTCCGCCACGGGCTGAACCGCGATCTCGGCTTTACCGATGCCGACCGGGTGGAAAACATCCGCCGCGTCGGCGAGGTCGCGAAACTGTTCGCCGATGCCGGCATCATCGTTCTGGTCAGCTTCATCTCGCCGTTCCGCGCCGAACGGCGGATGGCGCGCGAGCTGGTCGAGCCCGGCCTGTTTCACGAGGTGTTCGTCGACACGCCGATCGAAATCTGCCGTCAGCGCGACCCGAAAGGGCTGTATCGCAAGGCGGATGCCGGGCAGATCCGCAATTTCACCGGAATCGACAGCCCGTATGAACCGCCGGAAGACCCGGAGTTCCACCTGCGCACCGAAACCGCGACACCGGAAGCCCTCGCCGACGAGATGGTCGCCGCCCTGCGCGACCGGTTGGGCTTTCCCGAATAGCGGCTTGGCGGCGCGCCCGCCTGCCGCCTATAAACCCGCATGTCGCATAACAGTTTCGGCCATTTGTTCCGCGTGACCACCTGGGGCGAAAGCCACGGCCCGGCGATCGGCTGCGTGATCGACGGTATGCCGCCGCGAATCCCGCTGAACGAGGCGGATATCCAGCCCTTTCTCGACCGCCGCCGGCCCGGCCAGTCACGCTTCACCACCCAGAGGCGCGAACCCGATCAGGTGCGCATCCTCTCCGGCGTGTTCGAGGGGCTGACCACCGGCACGCCGATCGCGCTGCTGATCGAGAATGTCGACCAGCGCTCGAAGGATTACGCCAATATCGCCGACCGGTTCCGCCCCGGCCACGCCGATATCGCCTATCTCTGGAAATACGGCATCCGCGATCCGCGCGGCGGCGGGCGGTCCTCGGCGCGGGAAACCGCGATGCGGGTCGCGGCCGGCGCGGTCGCGCGGAAAATCCTCGGCGATTCCGTCGTCATTCGCGGCGCCCTTGTGCAGATGGGCCCGCACCCGATCGACCGCGAGCGGTTCGACCGGGCGGAGGTCGAGCGCAACGACTTCTTCTGCCCCGATCCGGTTGCCGCGCTGCAATGGGCGGAAACGCTCGACGCGGTTCGCCGCGACGGCTCCTCGCTCGGCGCTGTGGTGGAAATCACCGCCGAAGGCGTGCCGCCGGGCCTTGGCGCACCGGTCTACACCAAACTCGATGCCGACCTCGCCGGCGCGATGATGAGCATCAACGCTGTGAAGGGCGTGGAGATCGGCGACGGATTCGCTGCCGCCACGCTGCGCGGCGAGGACAATGCCGACGCAATGCGAATGAACCCGGACGGCACTGTGCGCTTTCTCGCCAACCATGCCGGCGGAATTCTGGGCGGAATTTCGACCGGCCAGCCGATCGTCGCGCGCTTCGCGGTCAAGCCGACCAGTTCGATCCTCACCGAGGTCGAGAGCGTCGACGCCACTGGCGAGGAGATCATGGTGCAGACCAAAGGGCGGCACGACCCCTGTGTCGGCATCCGCGCGGTGCCGGTGGGCGAGGCGATGATGGCCTGCGTCCTCGCCGATCACCTGCTCCGCCACCGCGCGCAATGCGGCGATCCCGCATCGTCCGGACGGCTCCCGGTCGCTCCAGCCGTGCTACCGACCGCCTGACTCCTTCGCGCCGGGCCAGACCACGACCGCGCCGTGCCGGGTCTCTTCCGGCAGGCAGAGTCCGGCGATCGCGGGAGCGATATCCTCGGGGCGCGGCAGGGTTGCCGGATCCTCGCCCGGATAGGCGGCAGCGCGCAGGGCGGTCGCCGCGCGCACCGGGTCGAACAGGTTGACGCGCAGTGCGGTCTTTTCCACCTCGGCGGCCCAGGACAGAACCAGATTCTGCCGCGCCGCCATGCTCGCGCCGAAACTACCCCAATAGGCGCGCGGAACCGTGGCCGTCGCATGGGTCAGAACCACAGCCCGCCCGTGCGCCGCCGCACGCAGCATCGGCTCGGTGGTACGGATCAACCGCCAGGTCGCGGTCGCGTTGATGCCGAAAACCGGCCCCCACTGCTCCGCCATG
>DASVGZ010000104.1:0-2130 GCA_036379275.1 Acidiphilium sp.
GATGCCAGAGCGGAGCGGTGCGATCGAGCGGAGCGGCACGATCGAGCGGGCGGACGGGGTGAAGCTCGCCTATGCATATCTGGCGGGAGACGGGCCGACGCTGGTGTTCCTGTCCGGCTTCGCGTCCGACATGCAGGGGACAAAGGCGCAATTCCTGCGCGACTGGTGCGCAGTGCGCGGGGCGGCGATGCTACGACTCGACTATTCCGGCCACGGCGCTTCGGGCGGCGCGTTCGCGGATGGCACGATCGGGCGCTGGACGGCGGATGCCCGTGCGGTGATCGACGCCGTTCTGCCGATGGGCGACATCATCCTCGCCGGCTCCTCGATGGGCGGCTGGATCGGGTTGCTTCTTGCGCGCGACCTCGGGGCGAGGCTTGCGGGATTTCTCGGCATCGCCGCCGCGCCCGATTTCACCGAGGATCTGATGAAGCCGGGCCTGACCGAGACGGACCGGGCGGCGCTGGCGCGCGACGGCGTGGCGATGCTGCCCAATCCCTACGGTCCGCCGACGCCGATTACCGCAGCCCTGCTCGACGACGGCGCGCGAAACCTCGTTCTGCGCGCGCCGATCCCGATCATGGCCCCGGTACGGCTGGTTCACGGCCAGCGCGACGCCGAGGTGCCATGGCAGACCAGCCTCTGTCTCGCCGGGCAGATCGCAAGCGAGGATGTGCGGGTCATTTTGGTCAAGGATGGCGAGCACCGTCTCTCGCGCGACAGCGACCTTGCCCTGATCGGCCGGATTCTTGAGGAGATGAAACAGTGAACGTGACGATCTATCACAACCCAGCCTGCGGAACCTCGCGCAGGGTGCTCGGCATGATCCGCGATTCAGGTGTCGAGCCCGTCATCGTCGAATACCTGAAAACCCCGCCATCCCGCACGGAACTCGCCGGTCTGGTCGCGCGCATGGGCATTCCGGCGCGCGCCCTGCTGCGCGAGAAGGAACCGCTCTGCGCCGAACTCGGCCTCGGCGGTCCCGCGCTCGGCGACGATGCCCTGCTGGATGCGATCGCCGCCCACCCGATTCTGCTGAATCGCCCGATCGTGACCGCACCGAAGGGGGCGAAACTCTGCCGTCCGGCCGAGACCGTTCTCGACATCTTGCCTGCATAGACCAAGATTTTCTCCGAGATGTGCCATGTCGTGAGGGCATGGCTCACCATCGGGATAAAATTTTATATTTCAGAGGCCGAAAATCACTTGCGCCGGGGGGCGAATGCCCTCATACGGCGCGCTCCTAGCCCCGGGGGGCGCGGCGCGGTGCTGCGTTCTACAGGCTGTCACTGGTTGAGGGGGTTCGCGATGAACGCACTTGCCCGACTGGGGATGGTCTCGGAGATTCCGAGCGAAAACCAGACGTTTGCTCACGGCGATGCCGACGATATGGCGCAGCCGAAGGACTATTTCGTGGAACGCGACGGTGTGAAGTTCGCCGGCACGCATCTGCTGGTGGATTTATGGGGCGCCAACCGTCTCGATGAGCCTGAGTTGATCGATACCACCCTGCGCGCGGCTGCCATCGCCGCCGGGGCAACGATCCTGCACAGCCATTTCCACCATTTCTCACCGAATGGCGGGGTTTCCGGCGTGGTTGTGCTGGCGGAGAGCCATATCTCCATCCACACTTGGCCGGAGCGCGGCTATGCGGCGCTGGACATCTTCATGTGCGGCACCTGCAATCCGTACAAGGCGATTCCGCTGCTCAAGGAAGCCTTTACGCCCGGCACAGTTCAGGTCGGCGAGCAGCGCCGCGGCCTGATCGCCTGAATCCCACATAATCTGTTTGTCGTGCCGTCCGGTCAGAGCCTGATCGGGCGGTGCTGTCGCATGGAGAAAACCATGACCGATATCTGGTACAATGAAACGCTTTATCCCTCCTGGGGCCAGCGTTTTCGCGTGGTTCGTGAACTCGCCCGCGCGCGCAGCGAGTTTCAGGACATTACGATTTTCGAGAGCGAAGCCCACGGCCGGGTGATGACGCTCGACGGCATCGTGCAGATCACCGAGGGCGACGAGTTCGTCTATCAGGAAATGCTCGCCCATGTGCCGCTTCTTGCCCACGGCGCGGCGAAATCGGTGCTCATCATCGGCGCCGGCGATGGCGGGGTGTTGAAGCGTGTGCTG
>DASVGZ010000105.1:0-3471 GCA_036379275.1 Acidiphilium sp.
GTCGAACGCATCCGCGATGATTGTCTGATACTCCGCCGGAATGGTCTTCCAGTAAGCCCCGTTGACCACGTTCCAGTAGCCGACCCACATGTGATTGGTCATCGCGCAGTATTTCTGAACCTCGTAGAGCCGCTCCAGTTCGATCACCGCGAGCGAATTCTCCTCGCCATCCGCCACATGGGTCTGGAGCGAAGTGTAAAGCTCGGAGATGTTGATCGAAACCGGCGACGCGCCGAGGCTCTCGAACAGGGTCAGCAGAACCGGGCTGGGCGGAACCCGCATCTTGAACCCGTGCAGGTCGGCCGGGGTCTTGATCGGGCGGGTGCCGGAGGTCATCTGCCGCAACCCCTCGTCCCACGCGAGCGGCAGCGGGTGCAGCCCGGCTTTCTCGATCTTCGCGCGCACCATATGGCCAAGCTGGCCATCGACCGCGCGATATGCGGCGTCGCTGTTCTTGAACGCGAACCCGACATTGGTGATCGAGCATTCAGGAACCAGAACCGCGAGGTCGGAATCGCCGATCATCATCATCTGGATCGCGCCGCTGCGTACTTGCGAGAGCATATGGGTGTCGTTGCCGAGCTGGTTGTTCGGAAACACCTGAACCTGCACGGCGCCTTTGGTCGCGTCCTTGATCTTCGCCGCCGCCTTTACCGCGTTGGTGACGATCGGGTGGGTGGGCGGCATGTCCACCCCGCATTTGATCCTGAACGGCCGGGCCGCCAGAGCTGGCCGCGCGGCGAGCGCCATCGCCGATGCGCCGGCGCCGGTGAGAAACTGCTTGCGAGTAAGGCGAAGTGTCACGATCCCGAATCCTTCCCTGTCGATGCGTTCGTGGCGGCCGACCCGGATGCGGTGCCGGCCGCCATGCTAGTGGAGTGAATTTGACGTTTGAATCCCGCCTGCCGAGACTGATTTTTCAAACGTCAAATTCATAAGCTCCACTAGACTCATATGTTTGCCAGTGGTCCTTTGAGTCCGACATTTGCCTGAGCGACTGCCCGAAGCGGGATGCAAATGTCGGAATCGGACCACCAGGGTCAATGCGCGTCCGACCAGTTCGCGCCGATTCCCGCCTCGACCAGAAGCGGCACCGAGAGCGACGCGGCCCCCTCCATCACCGTTCTGGCGAGGGCGGCGACTGCCTCCGCCTGATCCGCCGGCGCCTCGAACAGCAATTCGTCATGGACCTGCAACAGGAGCTTCGCATCGAGCCCGGAGCCGGCGATCGCCGCCGGCAGGCGGATCATCGCCCGCTTGATGATGTCCGCGGCGCCGCCCTGCAACGGCGCGTTGATCGCCTGACGCTCGCCGTAGCCGCGCCGCGCCGGATTCTTGTCGGCGATGCCGGGGATATAGCAGCGCCGGCCGAACGGGGTCGCGACATAGCCACGGGTGCGGGCGAATTCGCGAGTCTCGTTCATGTAGCGGCGGATTTCAGGATAGCGCGCGAAATAGGCGTCGATATAGCGTTTTGCCTCGCCATTCTCGATGCCGAGCTGGCGCGCCAGCCCGAACGCCGAAATTCCGTAGATGATGCCGAAATTGATCGCCTTGGCGCGCCTTCGCGTCAGCGGGTCCATCCCTTCCATCGGCACGCCGAACACCTCGGAGGCGGTGCGCGCATGGATATCCTCGCCATTGCCGAAACTCTGCTTCAGCGCAGGGATATCGGCGACATGGGCGAGCAGGCGCAGCTCGATCTGCGAGTAGTCCGCCGAAATCAGGCTGTGTCCGGGGGCTGCGATGAAGGCGCGGCGGATGCGCGCGCCCTCATTGGTGCGGATCGGGATGTTTTGCAGATTCGGATCGTTCGACGACAGCCGCCCGGTCGCGGCGATCGCCTGAGCGAAGCTGGTATGGACCCGCCGGTCCTCGATATCGATCTCGCCGACCAGGGCATCGGCATAGGTCGATTTCAGTTTCTGGAGCTGCCGCCAGTCGAGAATCCGCGCCGGCAATTCGTGACCGGCCTCGGCGAGTTCATCGAGCACCGAGGCATCGGTACCCCATGCGCCGGTTTTGGTGCGCTTGCCGCCGGGCAGCTTCATCTCGTCGAACAGGATTTCGCCGAGCTGTTTCGGGCTGCCGAGATTGAAGGCGTGGCCAACCAATTTTTCGATATCGCGCTGGATTTCGTCCATCCGGCGCGCGAATTCGGCCGACATCGCGGTGAGATCGTCGCGGTCGACCATCACGCCCGCGCGCTCCATGCCGAGCAGAACCGGAATCAGCCGCCGTTCGAGAGTCTCGTAGACGGCAAGGGTTTTCGCCTCGCGCAGGCGCGGATGGAGCAAAAGCCACAAACGCAGCGTCACGTCCGCATCCTCGGCGGCGTAGGCGGTGGCCCGGTCGATCGGCACCGCGGCGAAGCCGATCCGGTTGCGCCCGGTGCCGGTGACCTCGTCATAGGAAACCGGCTTGTGATCGAGATGCAGCACCGACAATTCGTCCATGCCGTGGCCGTGCGCGCCGGCCTCAAGCGCGTAGGAGATCAGCATGGTGTCGTCGAGCGGCGCGGAATCGGGCAGGCCGGCGCCGGCCAGAACGTGAAGGTCGAATTTCGCGTTGTGAAAAATCTTGAGAATCGCCGGATCGTTCAGAACCGGCGCCAGCGCGGCATAAACCTCGGCGCGCGGTAGTTGCTCGCCCTGCTCGTGGCCGAGCGGGATATAGGCGGCACGGCCCGGCGCGGTCGCGAGCGAGATGCCGATCAACCGCGTGCGCCGGGCATTGAGATCGGCGGTCTCGGTATCGATGGCGAAGCGCCCGGCCTTGCGAATCTCGCCGATCCAGCCTGTCAGAGCGGCGATGCTGTCGATCGTCTCGTAGGGGCCGAACGGCGCATCCGGCGCATCCGGCGCGGCTGCCGGCGTTGCCGGTTTCGTCTCTCCGGATGGTTCGGCCGGGCGGCGCGGCAATCCGTTCAGGCCAAGCCGGGCCTTGATGCTCTTGAAGCCCTGCGCGTCGAGGAACGCGTTCAGCGCGGCCTCGTCATGCGGTGCGATCGCAAGGTCGGCGACCGGCATCGGCAGGTCGACATCGCAGCGGAGTTCGACGAGTCGACGGGAAATCCGCGCCTCATCGGCGTAATTCACCAGAGCGTCGCGCCGTTTCGACGGCTTCATCGCGCCTGTCGCCGCCGCTTCCAGAATCGCGTCCAGCGTGCCGTACTCGCCGATCAGTTGCGCCGCGCCCTTCGGCCCGATGCCGGGCACGCCGGGCACGTTATCCACGCTGTCGCCCATCAGCGCCTGCATCTCGATCATCTTGCCGGGCATCACGCCGAATTTCGCCATCACCTCGGCGGGGCCGACCGGCGTATGCTTGATCGGGTCGAGCATCGACACGCCGTCGCCGAGCAGTTGCATCAGGTCTTTATCGGAGGAGACGATCACCGCCTCGCCGCCGTCACGCCGCATCGCCGCGGCATAGCTCGCGATCAGGTCGTCGGCCTCGAATCCCGCCAGT
>DASVGZ010000106.1:0-2259 GCA_036379275.1 Acidiphilium sp.
GTTTCCGCCGGAATTTTTCGCGACTCGCCCAGAAGGAATCCCGATCCTGTCCGACGACATGCCGCAAGAATGGACCGCCAGCCGCGTCAGGCCAGCGCCGGAAGTTGCAATGCCGGGCTGGGGTCTGTCGCTTCGGCGCGGGTTCGCCATGCGCTGTCCGGCGTGCGGGGAAGCGGCGGCATTCCGGGGATATCTCAGGATCGTGCCGGACTGTCCGCATTGCGCGGCGCCGCTGGGGCGGGTGTCGTGCGACGATGCGCCGCCTTACATCACCCTGGTTCTGGTTCTGCATATCGTCGGGATTCTCGTCGTTCTCGCCGATTATGACGGATCGATGGGTTTCGCCGCATCGCTGGCGATTTTCGTCCCGCTCACCATCGTTCTCGAACTCCTCCTGCTGCAACCGGTGAAGGGAGCGACGCTCGCGATCATGCTGAAGCTCAACATGCTGCGGCGGGATGAATCGCAGCCAAAGTCGGGAGGGACCGGCGATGAATGATCCGGAAGAACCGGTTCGGGGACGGCTGATCCGAATCGTTCTCGACGATGACGGGCAATGCGGCCTGTCCGCCGGAGTCGAGGCGGATCGCAACCAGGCGATCGCCGATCTCATCGCAGAGAACAGCTTTGCCCTGATCGCGCATCCCGACTGCGTGACCGTGCTGCATCTTCTGGTGCAGGATGGCAGGCTGGTGTTCGACGTGCGCAGCGAGGCGGATGAGGCGTTGCAGGCGATCGTGCTGGCGCCCGGACCTTTCCGGACTGTAATCCGCGACTACCAGATGCTGCTCGACAGCTATGCCGCCGCCGTCGCGGAAGGGCGCGAGGCGCGCATCCAGGCGATCGACATGGGAAGGCGCGGCCTGCACAACGAGGGAGCCGAGATCGTGATGGCCCGGCTCAAGGGCAAGGTTCTGCTCGATTTCGACACGGCGCGCCGGATCTTCACCTTGGTCTGCACGCTGCATCGGCGTATCTGATCCGCTTCAATCATCGTTCTCGGAGATTTGCCATGAAGATCGACGGCACGGCGTTCCGCTCCATCTGGGTCGACGAGACCGATCGCCGGGCGGTGCGGATCATCGATCAGACGAAACTGCCCTGGGCGATCGAGATGCCACGCCTCGAGACGCTCGGCGAGATCGCGCACGCGATCAGCGCGATGCTGGTGCGCGGCGCGCCGCTGATCGGTGCCACCGCGGCTTACGGCGTCGCGATCGCGATGCGCGCCGATCCGTCCGATGCGTCGCTCGACATGGCGATCCGGACTCTCGCGGCGACCCGCCCGACCGCGATCAACCTGCGCTGGGCGCTCGCGCGTATGGGATCGGTGCTGCGCGATCTGCCGAAGGGCGAGCGCATCGAGGCCGCCTATGCCGAAGCCGCCGCGATCTGCGACGAGGATGTCGCGACCAACCGGGCGATCGGCCGGCACGGTCTGGCGCTGATCGAGGCGCGCGCGCGCGCGGGGCGCAGGGTCGACATTCTCACCCATTGCAATGCCGGCTGGATCGCTACGGTCGACTGGGGCACCGCGCTTGCGCCGATCTACATGGCACACGATGCGGGGATCGACGTTCACGTGTTCGTCGACGAAACCCGCCCGCGCAATCAGGGCGCCTCGCTGACCGCCTGGGAGCTTGGCAAGCACGGCGTCGCGCACACAGTGATCGCCGACAATGCCGGCGGCCATCTGATGCAGCGCGGCGCGGTGGACATGGCGATCGTCGGCACCGACCGGGTGACCAGCGCGGGCGATGTCGCCAACAAGATCGGCACCTATCTCAAGGCGCTGGCCGCGCGCGATAACGGCGTGCCGTTCTATGTCGCGCTGCCGTCCTCCACGATCGACTGGACGATCGCCGATGGGCTCGCGGATATCCCGATCGAGGAACGCGCGGCGAGCGAGGTGACCACCATCACCGGACGCGCGCTCGACGGCAGCATCGCCACCGTACGCGTGGTGCCGAAGGAAAGCCATGCCGCGAACCCGGCTTTCGATGTCACGCCGGCGCGGCTGGTCTCCGGCCTGATCACCGAACGCGGGGTGTGCGCCGCCAATCCGCAGGCGCTGGCCGCGATGTTCCCGGATCACGCGCAGCGCGACGCGGCCTGAGGCCGAATGGCTTGACCCCGCTTCGCGCGGTTCCGCTGATCCTGCTTGCCTGTCTCGCCGGATGCGCGGTTCGGCCGGATGCCCACGCGCCGCCTTTCGCCAACCGGCCCTACGAGGCGTTTTCGCGCGCCGCCGCGATCAAT
>DASVGZ010000107.1:0-2110 GCA_036379275.1 Acidiphilium sp.
ACCCCGAAGCCGGATGCGGTCATCATCACCGGCGACCTGACAGAGAACGGCCGCCCCGAGGAATACGCGCAGTTCCGCCGCCTGTTCGAAAACCGCCTGTCCTGCCCGGTCTATGTCGGGCTCGGCAATCACGACCGGCGCAACAATTTCCGCACCGCCCTCGCCGGCTGGCCCGGCGTGACAACGGACCCCGAATTCGTCCAATACACCGCCGATATCGGCCCGCTGCGCCTGATCATGCTGGACAGTGTGGTGCCGGGCGCCGGCTATGGCGAACTGTGCCCGCGCCGCATCGCCTTTCTGGAACAGGCTCTTGCCGATTCGGCCGGAAAGCCGGTGATCGTCGGCCTGCATCACCCGCCCTTGCTGACCGGCATCGCGACGCTGGACATCATCCCGCTCCGCCAGCACGAGGTGTTCCTCTCGATCCTCGGGCGGCATGACAACGTCGCCTGCGTGCTCTCCGGCCATCATCACCGGATCATCCATCACCAGCGCGGCGGTGCGATGCTGCTGAGCGGCCCGGCGGTCGGCGGCCATCAGAGCGAGATCACCTTCGACCCCACGGCCCCCGCCTATTTTCATCTTGAGCCGGGCGGCTACTTCCTGCTCCGTTGGGACGAGACCCAGGGGCTGATGGCGTTCCTGACCCAGATCGGCGATTTTCCGGGGCCGTTTCCCTTCACCGTCGATCCCGACTATCCGGGCCGCCCGGCACCGCAAGCATAAACATCACGGCGGCCGGAACCGCTGCCCGGCCGCCGCGCCTCACGCTTCGCCTCCCGGTTCAGGAAGCCCGGGTCTTTTTCACCGCGAAGCCGGTCGACCGGAGATACGGACCGGCGGCGAGGATTTTCAGACCGAGCAGGCCGATCCCGCCCGGATGACGCTCGCCCAGCGGCAGGATGGCATCGCCCCGGGTCCACCGCCCTTCGGCGTCCTCTTCCCGCGCGTACCACCCTTTGAGACCGGCTTCGGCGCGATGTGTGTCGATCACCCGCGTCGCATCCGGGTCGAACAGGACGATCTCGCCCACGCACACGCCGAGATCGCGCCGGTCGTCCACGAACGGACCAACGGCATCGGACGGCCGCGCGGTGCGCGAGACGATGCGGACCTCGCTCACGTTCGACGGGATCACGAACATCGCATAGCCGTCGGTGTCGCGCGCCTTGCGGATGACCTGCCCGGTATCGGCGATCAGATGCAGATCGGGATCGTCGGTCAGCCTGATGCGCGGCGCTGTGGAGGCGATACCGGCTTCGGCCGCGCGCGCCTCGATCCGCCGGTAAAGCGGCTCGACCGTTTCGCGATCGGTGGCGAGCGGCACCGCCGCATCGTTCTCCCAGGTCTTTTGGGCTCCGCCGAACCGGACGATCGTGCCGTACTGGTAGAAGCCGCGGCGGTTGCCGGTGTCGAGATAGGTTTCGGTCAGCATTCCGTCCGCGCAGATGACCGAATGGCGCTCGGTCTCGACGTGATAGAAATCGTAATCGACGATCGTGCGGTCGTAGAAAATGCTGCGCCCGTTCACCAGCATCCGCGACGGGATGAACTTGCCGTCGAAGAACAGGCAGTGCTCGGGAGTGACCAGAAGATCCTTGTTCGGCACGCCTCTGGCAATCGCACCCCTGATGATGCGGACCGGATAGCCCGCAAGATCGGGCGCGCGGCTGCGATCGACCCGCATGTGCTTCTTGCCGACCCAGACCACCGGGCGCAGCACGTCCTGCCCATCGACACGAGCGACCAGTTTGTCGCCGATGTGGATCTCCTCGACCGGTTTTTCGCCGGTCTCGGTGCGCAGCATGGTGCCATCGAGGAAGCAGGTCTGATAGGCGGTGCCGAGAACCACGCCGTATTCGTTCAAGGTTGCGTCGTAATAGGCATGGAACTGCGGATTGGTGATCCCGGATTCCAG
Organism: Acidiphilium sp.; assembly: GCA_036379275.1. GTDB lineage: Bacteria > Pseudomonadota > Alphaproteobacteria > Acetobacterales > Acetobacteraceae > Acidiphilium. The sequence goes on from DASVGZ010000107.1 coordinate 1,922, forward strand.
GGTCACGCTGGCGGTGACGGTCGTTCCGTTTTGCGTGAAGGTCAGCGTATCCGATGACTTCGTATAATGTATGTTCGAGACCGAACCGCCGCCAATGACGCCAATGATGTCTCCGGTTCCGAAATTGGTATAGTCTACGCCCGCAATCTGGGAATCGCTGCTGAACTGAACATTATCGCCGCCCGGCCC
>DASVGZ010000108.1:0-2302 GCA_036379275.1 Acidiphilium sp.
AAGGCGAGTTTTCTAAGAAGGGCTCGCCTTCACTCAGTCTTCATCCTCATCAAAGTCGATGACCTCGTCTTCCTCCTCGCGTGAGGAGCCTGTGTCGTCAGAAAATACGCGCGCGAAGACTTCCGACGGCGGCTTCCTGTAACGGCGAAGGACGTTGACCTCGATGCAGGGAAAGAGATCATCCAAATCGATGATCGCAAGCCCCTTTGCCAGGGCGATGTCCTGAAGTCTGCGAATCGTCGATGCGTGCAGACGTTCGACTCCCAGTGCCTCCTTCAATTGTGAGCGCTTGAGCGCGAAGCGCCCCCGCGACTTGCCGCGAAAATCCTCCTCATACAGGTCGGCCCAGAGCGTGCGGGCGACCTCGTTCAGCTTCTCGTCCGTGATCATGAAAATTCCCTCTGTGGGGTCGATGCGTTATTGCCTCGACGCTTTGGCTTTTAGCCGAGTCGGCCTCCGTTGTCAACAAAAAATTCAATTATTTTGGTCTATAGATCAAAAATACATATCTATAGATCATTTAACATGAACAACAAGACAAAACTGCAGTTTTAAAACAAATGAACGAAAAGTTTAAATAACAAAAACAGTTATTATTTTAAACAAATTCGGCGGCTGGTGTGTTTTGATCGATTCCGATGTTGGGCCGTTGACTTCCCTGCGGACACTCTTGCCCTGCGGGCGGGGGAATGCGATTCGGGTGCGCATGAGTTCGGGGCGCATGAGTCTGGATTTTTCCGAGGCGGAGATCGCGCGCTATTCGCGGCATATTCTGCTCCGCGAGGTGGGCGGTGCCGGGCAGGCGAGGCTGCGGGCGGCGTCGGTGCTGATTATCGGCGCGGGCGGGCTCGGCTCGCCGTCGGCACTCTATCTCGCCGCCGCCGGGGTGGGGCGGATCGGCATCGTCGATCACGATGTGCTCGAACTGTCCAACCTGCAACGCCAGATCGCCCATTCGCTCGACGAGCTGGGCAAGCCGAAGGCGGCGAGTGCCGCGCGGGCGATGCGCCGGATCAATCCGGAGATCCGGGTCGAGCCGGTCGAGGCGCGGATTTCGGCGGACAATGTGGATGCGCTGGTCGGCGATCACGACATTATTCTCGACGGCACCGACAATTTCGCGACCCGGTTTCTGGTCGCCGATGCCTGTGTGCGGGCGGGGAAAACCCTTGTGTCGGCGGCGGTGCTGCGGTTCGAGGGGCAGATGTCCACCTTCAAGCCCCATGCCGGGCCGGATTGCCCGTGCTATCGCTGCCTCTATCCCGAACCGCCGCCGCCGGGCATGGTGCCGAGCTGTTCGGAGGCCGGGGTGCTCGGCCCGGTGACCGGAGTGATGGGGACGTTGCAGGCTTCCGAGGCGATCAAGGAGATTCTGGGGATCGGCACCTCGCTCGCCGGACGGCTTCTGCTGTGGGACGCGCTGGACATGCGGTTTCGCATCATCGCCATTCCGCGCGACCCGCACTGTGCCGCGTGCGGCGCGTGAGGATGTGGGGCGTGATCGGGCGGATCGTGGCGCTCTCGCTCTGCGCCGCCATGCTGGGTGCGTGGCAGGCGCCGGTGGTCGGGCCGGGACCGGGGCCGGAAAAGGGCAGCGCGACCGGCTGGCCGGTGCCGCGGTTCGAGAGTTTCCGTTCCGACAAGATTTATGTGCGGGTCGGGCCGGGATTCCAGTATCCGATCACCTGGGTTTATCACCGGCTGGACCTGCCGGTGGAGGTGATCGGCGAGTTCAATGTGTGGCGCCATATCGTGACGCCGGACGGCGAGACCGGCTGGGTCCATGAGGCGTTGTTGCACGGGTTGCGCAGCTTCATCGTCTCGGTTCCGCGCGCCACGATGCGCGCCGAGCCGGAGGCGGATGCAGCGCCGGTCGCCTATCTCGACCAGGGGGTGATCGGGGTGATCCGTAAATGTCAGGCGGGTGCGGCGTGGTGCCGGGTGAAGGCCGGGCACCGTTCGGGCTGGCTGCCCCGGACGGAATTCTGGGGCGCGTTTCCCGATGAGAAAGTGAAATAATTTTGCCCTCAAACGCCGGGCGGGCGCATCCGCGCCCTTGGCTTCGCGCCATAAGGCGCGCGCCGCATTCGCGGCGGCAGCGGAACGGGCAAAATGCTCCGTTCCGCTGTTTCGACAGGTTTTCCACAGAAATCTGCGCCCGGGCCGGCAACAATATGTTGAGTGGAAATGGCGATTGCTCTACAGTATGTTGTACAAACCATGAAGGGGCAGGGCCATGGACTGGACAGACGAGACGATCGACCGCCTCAAGGGTCTGTGGGCCGAGGGTCTGTCCACCGCC
>DASVGZ010000109.1:0-5381 GCA_036379275.1 Acidiphilium sp.
TAGAACCCGACCAGGTTGCGCACCCAGCCGAGCATGGAAATGTCGGCGATGGTGTACTCGTCGTCCATGATCCATTGCCGGCCCGCCAGACGCGTCTCGAGAACGCCGAGCAGGCGCTGCGACTCGGCGCGATAGCGCTCCAGCGGCCGCTTGTCCTCGATCTCCCGACCGGCGAATTTGTGGAAATAGCCGACCTGGCCGAAAATCGGCCCGATCGCCGCCATCTGGAAGAACACCCACTGGATCGTCTGATAGCGCCGCGCGGCATCCTCGGGCAGAAGTTTTCCGGTCTTCTCGGCGAGATAGAGCAGGATCGCGCCCGACTCGAACAGCCCGAGCGGCTTGCCGCCCGGCCCGTCGGGATCGATCATCGCCGGGATCTTGCCGTTCGGGTTGAGCGACAGGAACTCCGGCGTCCAGGATTCGTTCTTGCCGATATCGACCAGATGCACCTCGTAGGGCAGGCCGATCTCCTCCAGCATGATCGAGGCCTTCACCCCGTTCGGTGTCGGCAGCGAATAGAGTTGCAGCCGGTCCGGGTGTTCGGCCGGCCAGCGCCGGGTGATCGGAAAGCTGGACAGATCCGGCATCATGCCTCCTTGTCGCCGATGAGTTATTTGCCCCGACATGCCGGACAAACGCGGTTTCGGCAACGGGGCCGGTTTGCGAAGTCCGGCTTTCACGCCATGTAAGCATCATGGCGATTCTCAAACTGGCCCGGCTGGGTCATCCCGTCCTGCTCGCGCGCGCCGAACCGGTGCCCGACCCCGCTTCGCCCGAAATTGCCCGCCTCATCGCCGACATGGCGGAGACGCTGGAGGATTCGGGCGGCGTCGGCCTTGCGGCGCCCCAGGTCCATGTGCCGCTCCGCCTGTTCATCTACCGGGTACCGGAACGCCGCAGCACCGGCGCGGACGACGATGCCCCGCGCGACCTCTCCGTGGTGATCAATCCGGACCTCACCCTGCACCCCGGTCCCGCCGTGGCGGACTGGGAGGGCTGCCTGTCGATCCCGGGCCTCACCGCCCTGATTCCCCGCCCGGCGCGCCTGACCCTGCGCGGTCAGGACGAAACCGGCGCGTCCTTCATCCGCCCGGCGTCCGGCTTCCATGCGCGGGTGATCCAGCACGAGGCCGACCATCTCGACGGCATTCTCTATCTGGCCCGGATGACGGATCGGCGTATGATCGGCTTCAACGAGGAGATCGGCCGATATCGCGACGATATTCAGGCAATCGGCGCCGATACCCCGGCGCTGTGACCACGGAGCAGGGACGATGACCGGAACCACCCCGACCCATCATGACGATGACCTGATCCGCGCCCTTCTCGCCGACGTGCCGTTCGATGGCTGGACCCGCAACGCCCTTCGCCGCGCCCTTGCCGCAACGGGGCGCGATGCCGCCGATGCGGCGCTCCTGTTTCCCGGCGGCGCCGGAGAGATGATCGAAGCCTGGGCCGATCTCGCCGACCGCGACATGCTTGCCGACGCCGAAGCCGCCGATTTTTCCGAACTGCGCACGCCCGCGCGGGTGAGGGCGGTCATCCTGCTCCGGCTCGACCGCAACCGCCCGCACCGCGAGGCGCTGCGCCGCGCGCTCGCCGTTCTCGCCCTGCCGGGCCATGCAAGGCTTGCCGCGCGCCTCACCGCGCGCACCGTGGATGCGATCTGGCACGCCGCCGGCGACACATCGGCCGATTTCTCCTGGTACACCAAACGCGCGATGCTCGCCGGGGTTTACACCGCGACAACCCTGTTCTGGCTGCGCGATACGTCGGATGATGCTGCCGAAACCGTCGAATTTCTCGACCGCCGGCTCGCCGATATCGGCCGGATCGGCAAACTCCGCAAACGCCTCGAGGCGCTTGTTCCGTGATTCTGGCTGCGACTCTGGCTGCGATTCTGGCCTTGATCCAGGACTTCGATCCTGAAACCTGATTCCGTATTCCGGCTCCGGGGCTCTGCCCAAGGCTCTGCCCGGTGGTTCGTCCCCATCCCGGACATGCCGTATGGCGTGGTGATGGCCACCGGCGGAGCCGGGGAAGTCGCCGGCCTTTGCGGGTTGCACGGCATAATGGCGGCGCTGACCGGGGTGGCGGTCATCCAGGCCATCCTGGTTGCGGTTCATGCGGTGTCGGTCTGCGGTGGAATTCGGGTGCCGCGATGGCGATTCGGACTATTCACGATCGCGCTGGGACTGGCGGTGATCGGCGGCAACCTGCGGTCGCTGGCTCCCGTCGCCGGCGATGTCGCGCTCGGGATGGCCTGGCTGGCGACGCTGGCCCTCGGCTGCTGGCGGATCGTGTTGCTCCGTTGGCCCGCAGGGCGGACGGAAACAGTGGATGGAACCTGGTTTCTGGCGCCGGCGGCGCTTCTTGGCGATGCCCTGGCGACAGCGGCCATGGCTGGTGCCCGTTCGGGAGGCGCAATCTGTCTGGCCGTTGTCGCCTGTCTTGCCGGAGTGGCGGGATACGCGCTGGTGATCGCCGCGTCCGGGTATCGGCTGCGCCGTCGTGGACTGACCGGTTCACCGCTGGCGCCATGGTGGATCTCGGCCGGATGTGGAGGGTTGGCCGCAGCCGCCTGCGGCGAGGTCGCGGACCGGATACTCGCTACCCCCCTTCACCGGATACTGACCGACCTGGTCGTGACGACATGGGTCGCCGGGACGGTTCTGCTGATCGTCGTACTGGCCGGATGCGCGAGGTATGCGTGGCGGCGCCCGCGCGGACCATGGGCCCATATATGGACGCCGGTCTTCTCGATGGCTGTCTATGCCGCCGGCACGAGCCGCCTCGCGCGGTTGAGCGGGACCGACTTGCTGAAGGATTTCGCCGTTGTCACTATCGCCGCGACGCTGGCGCTGTGGGGGATCAACAGAGCACTGTGTTTCCGGAACCTGACCCGGCATTCGCGGCGTCGAATCCAGGGCAGCGGTTGAGCCGGTTTTCGGAGCGATGAAGATGCGTCTGCTTACGATTCCGGCCAGAGCCGCCTATAGTGCCATCGAGATCTCCCCTGACCGACGAACAGGAGCAAAACCATGGACATCAGGCGCGGCGGCTCGCAACCCTCCGGTCGGGGACCGGCCGATTATTTCACCGGCACCGTGCGGATCGACCCGCTGTTCAGCCCGCCCGATCCGGCCCGGGTCGCGATGGCCCAGGTCACCTTCGAGCCCGGCGCCCGCACGTTCTGGCACACCCACCCGCTTGGCCAGACCCTGATCGTCACCGCGGGATGCGGCTGGGTCCAGCGCGCGGGCGGACCGGTCGAAACGGTCCGGCCCGGCGATGTCGTCTGGTTTCCGCCCGGCGAGAAGCACTGGCACGGTGCGACGCCAACCACGGCGATGAGCCACATCGCGGTTCAGGAAAAGCTGAACGGCTCCCCGGTGGACTGGCTGGACGCGGTCAGCGACGCCCAATACCGGGAATAATTGCCAGACCTACCCGTAGCGCCGCTTCTTCGTCTCGGTGTTCTGGAACTGGTCGAGAAAATCACCGTATTTCTCGATATGCGCGGCCAGCCCCAGCGTGTGCTCGCGCACCCGCCGCGCCGCGAGGTCGGCATCTCGCGCCTCCAGCGCCGTGACGATGTTCATGTGATCAATGATCGAGCGTTGTGCCCGGTCGCCCTGGCGCATCGTGGTCGAACGGATCGCCCGCATATGGATGAACAGGTTCTCCACCATGTCCAGCATCAGCGTGCATCCGCTCATCTGGATGATCGCCTTGTGGAAATTCATGTTGGCCTGGGAATATTCGTCGAGATGGGTCGCCGGATTCTGCTTGAATTCGGCGATCTCGCGCAGCTCGACGAGTTGTTCGGCGGTTGCCCGCTCGCAGGCGAGCCGAGCCGCCATGCTCTCGATCGCCGACCACACGGTGATCATCTCGACCATCTCGTGCTTGCTCTTGCGCACGACATAGATGCCCCGGCGCGGCACCGAGCGGACGAACCCCTCCTGCTCCAGCAGGCTGAGCGCCTCGCGGATCGGTGTGCGGCTGACCCCGAGATCGCGCGAGAGTTGCCGTTCGTCGAGCCGGATCTCCTCGGGATGGCCATAGATGTCCATCTCGGTGATCGCGTGCTTGATGGCGTCGGTCGCGAGCCGCCTCAGCCCGACGCTGGCTTCGATCGGCTCGACCTTGATCTGCGGCAACATGGTGGTGTCATCCATCGGACTCTCTCCTGATGGTGGCAGAATGCACCGGATGTCGTGAATTTGGAATGGGGTTTACCATCTCGTGTATATATAACATGCGGGAAAAAATTAAATATATGGACGCCCTGTCCACCACATGGAACAAGTTTCCTCGGTTATGTCATTGATTCAGATCAATTCATCATCATGAAATCTCTGAAACCGCGCATCGCATATCGGCAGTGCCGAAACGCTCAGGTCAGGCCCATCGCGGTGCGCATGAAGGCGCGTTTCAACCCCGGTATCCGGTTCACCGCCGCGAGGCCGAGGTCGCGCGCGAGTCGCACCGGCGGAAGATCGGTCGAGAACAGCCGGTCCAGTCCGTCGGTCGCGAGCAGCATCATCAGGTTGTCCGGCCGGCGCTCGCGCTGGTAGCGGATGAGCAGCTCCGGCGCGCCGGGATCGTCCGCCGTGTCGATCAGCCGGGCCAGCGCCATCGCGTCGCGCAATCCGAGATTGAGCCCCTGTCCGGCGATCGGGTGGATGCCGTGCGCCGAATCGCCGACAAGGGCGAGCCGGTTGGCGAAATAGCGATGCGCGTGCAGCGCCGAAAGCGGATAGGTCCAGCGTTTTCCCACCAGCCGGATCGCGCCGAGATGATCGCCCAGCCGGCGCGCGACCTCGGCGGTGAAGCGCGCGCCGTCCAGCGCGCCGAGCCGTGCCGCGACGGCGTGGCTGTCGGTGAACACGATGGCGGAGACATGCGCGCCATTCTCGGCGTCGCTCATCGGTAGTTGGGCGAACGGGCCGCCGGGCAGGAAATGCTCCAGCGCGACACCGCGATGCGGCTCCTCGTGGGCGATCGCGCAGACCACGGCGCTCTGGCGATAGGCAAACCGGGTCACCGGAATCCGTGCCTCGGTGCGCAGCCGGCTGGCCCGGCCGTCGGCTGCGACCACGAGCCGCGCCCGGAACGTCTCGCCGCCGGCAAGGGCGATGGTGGCGCGATCGTCGTCTCGCGTTACCGTCGCCTCGGCCGGCGCACGCAGGATCAGCCGGTCCGCTTCCGCCAGCCGCCGGTTGATCGCCATCCTGAGCGACCGTGCCTCGATGATCCAGCCGAACGGATCGTCGCCGACATCGCGATGGTCGAAATGCAGAAACAGCGGCGAGGCCGGTTTGCCCGGCTTGCCGTCGGACACCCGGATTTGTTCGATCGGGCAGGGCGGAAAC
>DASVGZ010000110.1:0-6248 GCA_036379275.1 Acidiphilium sp.
GGATCTCCGGGTTGATCCGGCGCATCGCCCGCGCGGCACTCGCCGCCTTCGGCTTGCCCAGCTCATCGAGCGAATGGGCGATCTGGCGTTGCAGGTTGGACAGTTCGAGCACGTCGTGATCGACGATGCCGATCCGCCCCACCCCGGCGGCGGCGAGATAGAGTGCCGACGGCGAGCCGAGCCCGCCCGCGCCGATAATCAGCACCGACGCCGCCCGCAGCTTCGCCTGCCCGGCACCGCCCACCTCGCGGAGCAGAATATGCCGCGAATAGCGCGCGATCTCCGCCTCGGAAAAATCCAGACTCATGCGCCCCGAACTCATGCGCTCCCGAATCGCATTCCCCGCCGTCCCGATCAAGAGCCGCAGCATTCGTGATCGGACATGGTCGCTTTGTAACGTCGCGTCATTTGTAATCCCCCGTCCGACAGTCCCATCTCCCGTCGCATGGGCAACACGCGGCAGGCCGGGCACGCGGAGACGATCGATCGGGTAACGGCCCGCGCCTGCACGATCCCGACCGATCGCCCCGAAGCCGACGGAACCCTGTCCTGGACCGAAACCACCCTCGTGGTCGTGGAAATTTCCGCGAACGATGCAACCGGCCTTGGCTATACCTACGCCGACGCCGCGATCGTGCCGCTGATCGACACCACGCTCGCCCCCCTGCTCGCCGGGCAGGATCCGATGCGCATCGGCCGGATCGGCGCGATCCTGTGGGGCGCCGCGCGCAATCTCGGCCGCAGCGGGCTTGCCGCCTGCGCCATTTCGGCGCTCGACATCGCCTTGTGGGATCTGAAGGCAAAACTGCTCGGCTTGCCGCTGGCCACGCTGCTCGGCGCGCACCGGACCGCCGTGCCGGTCTACGGCAGCGGCGGCTTCACCAGCTACGATGACGATACGCTCCGCGACCAGCTCGCCGCCTGGGTGACGCGGGACGGCTGCTCCGCCGTCAAGATGAAAATCGGCAGCAACCCCGCGCGCGACCCCGCGCGCATCGCCGCCGCGCGCGATGCGATCGGCCCGGCCGCGCTGTTCGTCGACGCCAACGGCGCTTTCGATCCGCGCACCGCCCTGCGTCAGGCGCCGATGCTGCGCGAGGCCGGCGTCACCTGGTTCGAGGAGCCGGTCTCCTCCGACGATCGCGAAGGCATGGCCTTCGTGCGCACGCGGATCGGCGGCGGCATCGACATCGCCGCCGGCGAATACGCCTATACCATCGACGATTCCCGCCTGATGCTCGAAGCCCGCGCGACCGACGTGCTTCAGGCCGACATCACCCGCTGCGGCGGCGTCAGCGGCTTCCTGCAGGCGGCGAGCCTGTGCGATGCCTTCCATATCGACCTGTCCGGCCATTGCGCGCCGGCCGCGCATCTGCACGCCGCCTGCGCCGCGCCGCGCTTTCGCAATCTCGAATGGTTTCACGATCATGTGCGGATCGAGGCCATGCTGTTCGACGGCGCGCCCCGCGTGTCCGGCGGCGTCATCGCGCCCGATCTCGATCGCCCCGGCCACGGCCTGAGCTTCAGAAAAGAGGCGGCGGAACGCTATGCCGTCTAGGCGCGCGAAACTCCGCCGGCCGGTTGCCCGCGCGCTCGCGCCGCGCGGCAGGGATCCCGCGAAGAGCGCGACGGTCACGGCCGCGCATCGCCTCAACCGCAGTTCCGGGCTTCTCGCGCTGTCCGTCCTGCTCGACAGCGCCAACGAACATTATCGCGGCCGGTTCCACAACAAGGCGATGGTCACGCCGCTGGTCACCTCCGCATTGTCGCTGCTCGCCAGCGCCCACGGCATGGCCGACAAAAGCCCGGCGGCGCATCGGGCCCGCCACTCCGTTTTCGCCGTCGCCGCCGCGACCGGCATCGCCGGTACCGGCTTTCATCTTTACAACGTGATGAAAAAACCCGGCGGCTTCAGTTGGCAGAACCTGTTCTACTCCGCCCCGCTCGGCGCCCCCACCGCGATCGGCCTGTCCGGCCTGATGGGACTGATGGCCGAGCGCGTGCGCGACACCCCCGCACACCATCACCCGACCCTTCTGGGCATGAGCGCCGGGCGCGTCGCCGGCCTCGCCACCGCCGCCGGAATGCTCGGCACCAGCGGCGAGGCCGGGCTTCTGCATCTGCGCGGCGCCTTCCAGAATCCGTTCATGGCCCTGCCGGTCTCGTTGCCGCCGGTCGCCGCCTGGCTGATCGCGACCGCATCGCTCGGGCCGTCCGGCCAGCCGCGCCGCTTCACCCGCCTCTGGCTCCGCGCCACCGCGCTGATGGGCGTCGCCGGCGTCGGCTTTCACATCTACGGCGTCTCGCGCGCGATGGGCGGCTGGCGCAACTGGCGACAGAACATGGTCGACGGACCGCCAATCCCCGCGCCGCCGAGCTTCCTCGCCCTCGCCCTCGCCGGCCTCGCCGCTCTCGGCCTGCTCGACGATCACCCCGACGACTGACCCAGGAAAGGGTTCCCGATGGCACAGAATGTCTCCGAATTCATCTGGAAACGCCTCTCCGAATGGGGGCTGAGCCGGGTCTACGGCTACCCCGGCGATGGCGTCGGCGGGCTGGATGTCGCGCTCGAACAGGCGAAGGACTTCATGCACTACGTCCAGGTCCGTCACGAGGAAATGGCCGCCTTCATGGCCTCGGCGCACGCCAAGTTCACCGGCGAGGTCGGGCTCTGCTACGCGACATCCGGCCCCGGCGCGATCCATCTTCTGAACGGGCTTTACGATGCAAGGCTCGATCACATGCCGGTGGTCGCCATCTGCGGCCAGCAGTCGCGCATGGCGCTCGGCGCGCATTACCAGCAGGAGGTCGACCTGCAGAACCTGTTCAAGGATGTCGCCGGCGAATTCGTCATGACCGCCTCGGTTCCCGGACAGGTCCGCCACCTGATCGACCGCGCGGTGCGGATCGCCCACACCATGCGGACCGTCACCGCCGTCATCATCCCGAACGACCTCCAGGAAATGGACTACAGCGATCCGCCGATGGCGCACGGCGCGACCCATACCGGCACCGGCTATGCCGGCCCGGCGCTGATCCCGGACGATGCCGTTCTGCGCAAGGCGGCCGATGTTCTCAACGCCGGCAAAAAAATCGCGATGCTGGTCGGCGCCGGCACGCTGGCCGCGACCGACGAGGTGATCGCGACGGCCGAAAAGCTCAACGCCGGCATCGCGAAAGCCTTGCTCGGCCGCGCCGCGGTGCCGGACGACCTGCCCTTCGTCACCGGCTCCCTCGGCCTGCTCGGAACCAAACCGAGCTGGGACATGATGAAAGACTGCGACACGCTCCTGATGGTCGGCTCGGCCTTCCCCTATTCCGAATTCCTGCCCAGGCCGGGCGCCGCGCGCGGCGTGCAGATCGACATCGACGGCCGCAATCTCAGCCTGCGCTACCCGATGGAGGTCAACATCGTCGGTGATTCCGTGCAGACGCTGCGCCGCCTTCTGCCGATGCTGGAGCAGAACACCAGCGATTCATGGCGTGGCAAGATCGAATCGGAGGTCGCCGCCTGGTGGAAACTTCTGGAAGAGCGGGCGATGCAGCCGGCGAAGCCGCTCAACCCGCAGCGTGTGTTCTGGGAATTGTCGCCCCGCCTGCCGGAACGCTGCATCCTGACCGCCGATTCCGGCTCGGTCGCCAACTGGTTCGCGCGCGATCTCAAAATCCGGCGCGGCATGAAAGCGTCGCTCTCCGGCGGCCTCGCCTCTCTGGGTGCGGCGACGCCCTATGCCGTCGCCGCGAAATTCGCGTTCCCCGACCGCCCGGTGATCGGCTTCATCGGCGATGGCGCGATGCAGATGAACGGCATGAACGTGATGATCACCGTCTCGAAATACTGGCGCGAATGGTCGAACCCGACCTTCATCATCCTGGTTCTCAACAACCGCGACCTCAACCAGGTCACCTGGGAGGAACGGGTGCAGATGGGCGAGGGCAAGACCGAATCGACCCAGAGCATCCCCGATGTCCCCTACCACAAATACGCGGAACTTCTCGGCCTGAAGGGGATTTTCGTCGATCGGCCGGAAAACCTCGCCGCCGCGTGGGACGAGGCGCTTTCGGCGGATCGCCCGGTGATCCTCGAAGCCTTCACCGACCCCAACATTCCGCCCCTGCCGCCGCACATCACGCTGAAGGATGCCCGGAATTTCATCTCGATGCTGCCGCGCGAACCGGAATTCGCCAGCGTCCTGAAAAACAGCGCGCGTCAGGTCCTGGCGTCCGTCATGCCCGGCGGCAAGGAATGACCGCGAGCCATGGCCGCTATCCCGGCTACGATGTTCTGGCGAAACGCCATACCCCGTCATGGGATGCACAGACCCGGCGCACGATCGACCGTCGCCTCGCGGTTCCGGGCGAGCCACGTTTCTTCACCGAAGCCGAATGGCAAACCCTGACGGCGATCTGCGGCCGCATCCTGCCGCAGCCGGCCGACCGTCCGCCGGTCCCGGTCGCGGCATTGCTCGATGCCTCGCTCCTCGCGGGCGAAACCCAGGGCTTCCGGATCGACCCGATGCCGCACGAGGGCGCGGCCTGGAAACACGGGCTCGCCGCGTTCGAGGCCGAAGCGCGGGCGATCTTCGACCGCCCGTTTCACGACCTTGCGGCGGCGTTGCAGGACGATCTTCTGCGCCGCGCGCAGAACGGCAACCTGCACGATGCCGCCTGGCAACCGATGTCGGCGACGCTCTTTTTCGAAAACCGCGTCCTCGTCGACATTCCCGCGATGTATTACGCTCACCCGACCGCCTGGAACGAGATCGGTTTCGGCGGTCCGGCAAGTCCGCGCGGCTATGTGCGGATGGAGATGAACCGCCGGGATCCGTGGGAACCGGTCGAGACGAAACCGGGGCACGACGCCGAAACACGCGAGCGGAACCGGCATGTCGGATGATCCGTTCGCCGCCCCGCGCGCCATCCGCGGCATGGCCCCCGACGTGTTCGACCGGAGGGGCGGCGTCGTGCCGATGTGTCAATATCCCGAGACCGAGGCAGTGGATTTCGCGATCGTCGGCACCGGCGCCGGCGGCGGAACCCTTGCCGCGCGGCTCGCCGAACTCGGCTTTTCCGTCGTCGCCTTCGATGCCGGGCCGTATTTTCGGCCGCTGACCGATTTCACCTCGGACGAGACGACGCAGAACCAGCTCTACTGGACCGATCGCCGCGTCTGCGACGGCGAAAACCCGCTCAAGATGGGCGGCAACAACAGCGGCAAGGCGGTCGGCGGCAGCACCGTGCATTTCGCCATGGTCTCGCTCCGGTTCCGACCGGAATGGTTCAGAAGCCGCTCCGCGCTCGGCTACGGCGCCGACTGGCCGATCGACTGGCGCGAGATGTGGCATTATTACGCACTGGCCGAAAAGGCGATCGGCATCGCCGGGCCGCTCACCTATCCCTGGGGACCGAGGCGGCCGCGCTATCCCTACCGCGCGCACGAAATGAACGCCGCCGCCAAATTGCTCGCGCGCGGCTGCGAGGCCATGGGCTACAAATGGACCGAAACGCCGCTCGCCACCGTGTCCGCGCCGCGTGGCAAATCGCCGCCCTGCGTCTATCGCGGCTTCTGCCGCTTCGGCTGCTCGACCAACGCGAAACAGAGCGCCCTGATCGTCTGGCTGCCGCGCGCGCTGAAGGCCGGCGCGGAAATCCGCGATCTCGCTATGGTCGGCCGGGTCGAGATGGAAGGCGACCGCGCCAGCGGCGTCCACTATCACCGCGACGGGCATTGGCGCTTTCAGCGCGCGCGCAATGTCGTCGTCGCCGGCTACGCGATCGAAACGCCGCGCCTTCTGCTGAATTCCGCGACCGACCGGTTTCCCCACGGTCTCGCCAACACGTCCGGCCTGGTCGGCAAAAACCTGATGACGCAGGCCAATCAGGCCGCCTGGGGCCGGATGGAGGACGAGGTCCGCTGGTGGAAAGGGCCGCCCTCGCTCGCGATCACGGAACACTGGAATTACGAAGACAGGGGCAAGGATTTTCACGGCGGCTATTGCTGGATGGGCCAGGGGCCGCTGCCGGTCGAATGGGCCTCCGTTCTCACCGGCGCGCAAGGTCTGTGGGGCGAGGCGCTGCGCACCCGGATGATGGACTACAATCACCAGATCGGCGTGAAAATGGTCGGCGAAATGCTGCCCGACGAGCGTAACCGCGTCACCCTGGCCGATGAAATCGACCAATACGGACTCCGGGTCGCACGCATCACCTATAACTGGGGCGATAACGACAAACGCCTGATCGACCAT
>DASVGZ010000111.1:0-5471 GCA_036379275.1 Acidiphilium sp.
CAGCCGAGCATCGCCTTGGCCGCCGCTGCCTCGTCCGGGCCGAGCGGCGAACCGTGGGTGCCGGAGGTGCCGGCCTTGTGCGGCGCGCCGAAGCCGATGATGGTCCTGCAGGCGATAATCGTCGGCTTGCGGCTGCGCATCGCGAACTGGATCGCCGCCTCGATCTGGTCAGGGTCGTGGCCGTCGATCCGGCGTGTCGCCCAACCGTAGCCGGCGTAGCGTTTCAGAACGTCGTCGGTCATCGCGATCGAGGTGCTGCCGTCGATCGAGATGGTGTTGTCGTCGTAGAGGACGGTGAGCTTGTTCAGCGCGAGGTGCCCGGCGATCGCGCAGGCCTCGTGGCTGATTCCCTCCATCATGTCGCCATCCGAGGCGATGACCCAGGTGCGGTGATCGACCATGGATTTGCCGAACCGCGCGGCCATCATCCGTTCGGCGAGGGCGAAGCCGGTCGCGGTGGAAATTCCCTGGCCGAGCGGGCCGGTGGTCATTTCGATCGCCGGATGCTCGCCGCGTTCGGGGTGGCCGGCGGTATGCGAGCCGAGCTGGCGGAACTGCTTGAGATCCTCGATGGTCATGTGCGCGTAGCCGGTCAGGTGCAACAATGCGTAGAGCAGCATCGAGCCGTGGCCGGCCGAGAGGATGAAACGGTCGCGATCCGGCCAGTGCGGGTCGGCCGCGTCGTATTTCATGAATTTGGTCCAGAGCGCGGTCGCCACATCGGCCATGCCCATCGGCATTCCGGGATGGCCGGATTTTGCCTTCTCCACGCCGTCGATCGCGAGGGCGCGGATCGCGTTCGCCATCAGCCGCGCCTCGGTCGGTTTCCGCGACAGGATTTCCTTCTGGCGCTCCAGAGCAATTTCGTTGCTGGCGTGGTCGCTGCTGCTGGCCATGTGCGGTTCTCCTCGTTGGACCGGTCTTACGGTGCGGCGCGAGGCGCGGCAACCCTCGCGGGGAGCCCTGCCGCCGTGCGCCGGATAGCCGTCTGAAGCTTGGCCTGAACGCACGGGAGTTCAACCCGCCAACACTGTCTGTTGCGACCGGGCGACCTATCCGATCATGAACCAGAACCGGAACAGGGTGTTCTCCAGTTCGGTCTGGCGCCTTAGTCCGGGGCAGTTCAGGGCGCGGGTACGCTGGACGAGGTTGCCGCCGAGGCCGGCGCCGATCCGGGCAACGTCGACGCGCGCCTGATCGGTCAGGAATTCGGCATGGGCGGCGAGCTGGGCGACATGGCGGCGCATCATGGTCATGAAAATGCCGGGCCCGCGCCGGATCGCGGCGACGGCGCGCGTCACGGTCGATGGCGGCGAGCCGATCAGGTTGTTTTTGTGCTGGCGATACAGGATGACCGGGCAGGGGTCGAGCACGACCTGACCGCCGCAGGCAGTGATCACGATATAGCTCCACCAGTCATGCACGGTGCCCGGCGGGCCGGGAATCCGCGAAACGAGGGCCGCCGCCGCGCTGTTCATGACCAGTGTGTTGCCGTGGATGATGTTCTGGGTGAGGCTTGCCGGGAAGCTGGGCCGGTCCCCGGACAGGAGCGACAGACGACGCCCTTCGAGATGCTCGTCGACCAGATATTGCCGGGCGCAGTAGAGCATGGCCTGGTTGCCGGCCGAGGCGAGCGCTTTCCGGGCGCGGGCGAGTTTTTCGGGCAGCCAGACATCGTCCTGATCGGCAAAGGCGACGGCCCTGGCACCGGCCGCCTCGGGCAGAAGGGACAGAAAGCTCTGTGCGGCACCGAGATGCACGCCCGACCCTTTTGCCTCGTGGCAGCGCTCCACGCCGATCCGGGCAGCGAAGTCGTTCATGATGGCCCTTGTCTCATCGGTCGAACCATCGTCGCGCCAGATCAGCCGCCAGTCGGGGTCGGTCTGCTGCACGAAACTTTCCAGTTGCTCGGCAAGGAAACGCGCGCCGTTATAAGTCGAAAGCAGGATCGCGATCATGCCGCGCGATCCCGCGCCAGCATGGCGGTAACGACCCGCCTTGTCGCGTCCTGCCAAGAGGGCAGCGTCACCGTGAAGGTTTCTTCGAGTTTCGAGCAGTCGAGCCTGGAATCGGCGGGGCGTCGCGTCGGGGTCGGCCAGTCCGATGTGGCGATCGGCGAGACGGTCGGGCGGGTCTCGCCGTTCTTCGCCGCAACGTCGAAAATCGCCTCGGCAAAGCCGTGCCAGGTGGTTTCGCCCGCATTCGTCGCGTGAAAGATGCCCCGATACCGGGGTTGCCAGCCGGATCGGAGAAGCTGCGCCGCGATGTCGAGGATCGCTGTGGCAAGATCTTCGGCCGCGGTCGGCGTGCCGCGCTGGTCGGCGACGACCTTCAGCGCACCGGTCTTGCGCGCGGCGTTGATCATGGTGCGGGCGAAATTTTTGCCGCGCGCGGAAAACACCCAGGCGGTGCGCAGAACCGTTGCGTCGGCACCGCTTTCGAGCACGGCGCGTTCGCCGGCTTCCTTGCTTGCACCGTAGACGCCGAGCGGGGCGACCGGATCGGTTTCGACATAGGGTGCGCCCTTTTCGCCGTCGAACACGTAGTCGGTCGAGACATGGATCAGCGGAATCCGGCGCTCCGCGCACAGAAGGGCAAGTTCGGCCGGGCCGTCCCGGTTGGCGCGCCAGGCCGCCTCCGCATTGGTCTCGGCGGCATCGACCGCTGTCCAGGCCGCCGCATTGACGACCAGGGCGGGAGACGTGGCGGCGAGGCACTGTCCGATCGTCTCGGGAGCGTCGAAATCGAAGCAGGGCCGTCCGACCGCGCGATGCGTGAAGCCACGCACCCCGGCTCCGGCGGCAAGCGCCATGCCGAGTTGCCCGGTCGCTCCGGTGATCAGGATCGGACCCATGGTCATCGGACGTTCCTTATACCGAAAACCATGGCTCGCACTCGGCAAGACGGGGCATCACCGCATCCTTGTCCGACAGCACGGCATCTCCGGGAGCGACCGGCCAGGGCAGGGCGAGATCGGGGTCGTTCCAGATCGCACCGCGTTCGGAAGCCTTGTCGTACCCGGCGGTCACTTTATAGATCACCTCGGAATCGGGCTCCAGAGTGCAGAAACCATGGAGAAAACCGCCCGGAATCCAGAGCTGATGGCCATTCGTGGCACTGAGTTCGGCCGCGACATGGCGCCCGAAGGTCGGTGAGCCGCGCCGGATATCGATCGCGACATCCCAGATCGCACCCCGCACGCAGCGCACCAGCTTGCCCTGAATGAACGGAGCGACCTGGCAGTGCAGCCCCCTGATCGTGCCGCGACTGGCCGAGTAGGAATGATTGTCCTGTACGAAATCCTGAACGAATCCGGCGCTTTCCAGCTTCGCCTTGTTCCAGCTTTCCGAGAACCAGCCACGCTGGTCGCCAAACCGTGGCGGCGCGATGAGCAGAACGTCCCTGATGGCGAGAGCCTCGATCATGCCGTCATCCCCTGTCCGTGCGTTCCGTCCGCGAGTTCGGCCAGAACCCGGCCGAGTTCGGTCTTGCCAAGCTTCGCCGCGCGGCCGCGCAGGGTCGCGGCGTCGATATAGCCCATGCGAAACGCGACCTCCTCGGGGCAGCCGACCAGATTGCCCTGGCGGGACTGGATGGTCTGCACGAAGGTCGCCGCCTGAAGCAGCGAATCCGGCGTTCCGGCGTCGAGCCATGCGGTGCCGCGCCCCAGTCTTTCGACCTGGAGCGATCCGTCGTTCAGGTAGAGGCGGTTGAGATCGGTGATTTCAAGTTCGCCGCGTGCCGAGGGCTTGATCGACCGGGCGAGATCGGTGACCCGCTCATCGTAGAAATAGAGCCCGGTGACCGCCCAGTTGGAGGCGGGAATCGCGGGTTTCTCGATGATGTCGACGGCTTTGCCCGCCTCGTCGAAGCAGACCACGCCGTAGCGCTCGGGGTCGCGCACCTGATAGGCGAAGACCGTGGCTCCGGCAGGCCGGGAGGCCGCTTCGCGCAGCGATACCGACAGGTGATCCGCGTGGATCAGGTTGTCGCCGAGAGCGAGGGCACAGCTTTGGCCGCCGAGCCAGCCGGCGCCGATCAGGAAAGCCTGTGCCAACCCGTCCGGGCTCGGCTGCACCGCGTAGGTGATGGTGATGCCGAACTGGCTGCCATCGCCGAGCAACCGCTCGAACTGAGGCATATCGACCGGCGTCGAGATCAGCAGGATGTCCCGGATTCCGGCCAGAAGCAGGGTCGAGAGCGGATAATAGACCATCGGCTTGTCGTAGACCGGCAGCAACTGCTTCGACGCCGCCTGGGTGATCGGGTGAAGCCGGGTGCCCGAACCGCCGGCGAGGATGATCCCCTTGGTGATCATGCCGCGGTGCCCAGACGCTGGCCGGCATAGCGGGCCGAGCGGATCGACTGCCACCAGGCTGCATTGTCGAGATACCAGTCGACGGTGCGGGCGAGGCCGGTCTCGAAGTCGTGCTTCGCGGCCCAGTTCAGGGCGACTTCGGAGCAGGACGGGTCGATCTCGTAGCGGAAATCGTGACCGGGACGGTCGGTGACGAAATGGATCAGCCGGCTGCGCGGGCCGGCGGGATCGGGACGGTTTTCGTCCAGAATCCGGCAAATCGCGGTCACGACATCGAGATTGCTGCGCGGCTGGCGGGCACCGATCGCGTAAGTCGCGCCGGGTTGGCCGGTGGTCGCGACAAGGGCGAGCGCCTCCGCGTGATCGTCGACATAGAGCCAGTCGCGCCGGTTGGAGCCATCGCCGTAGACCGGCAGCGGCTTGCCGTCGAGCGCGTTGAGCAGGACCAGCGGAATCAGTTTTTCGGGAAACTGCCAGGGACCGTAATTGTTGGTGGTGTTGGAGACGATGGTCGGCAGGCCATACGTATGGTGCCAGGCGCGGACCAGATGGTCCGAGGCGGCCTTGCTTGCCGAATAGGGGCTGCGCGGGTCGTAGGAGGTGGTTTCAGTGAACGGCGGGTCGGATGGACCCAGCGCGCCGAACACCTCGTCGGTCGAGATGTGATGGAACCGGAAGGCGGCTTTCCGGCTTGCGGGCAGGCCCTGCCACCAGGCACGGGCCGCTTCCAGAAGCACGAAGGTGCCGGTGATGTTGGTTTCGATGAAATCGCGTGGCCCGTCGATCGACCGGTCGACATGCGATTCGGCTGCGAGATGCATGACGATATCGGGCTGATGGGTGGCGAAGACCGCGCGCATCGCCCCGGCATCGGCGATATCGGCGCGGACCAGAACATGACGCCGGTCTTCCCGCGCCGCGCCGAGAGCGTGCTCGGAGGCGGCATAGGTCATCTTGTCGACATTCACGATCCGATGATCGCTGTTCGCGATGAGATGACGGATCACAGCCGAACCGATGAAGCCACAGCCGCCGGTAATCATGATGTTCATGCCGAGATCCTGATTATTACGATTTGAATAGACGATCGTTGCAAAAACACAGCTTAAGGGAGCATTGTTAGCACCGGTTTAAGCAGGCTCTGCTCAATCGC
>DASVGZ010000112.1:0-4773 GCA_036379275.1 Acidiphilium sp.
GTTTCCGATCCCGCCTCTGGCCCGGTCTCAGGCCCGGTTGGCAGCGGCAATGGCGCGGCCTCGACCAGAAGATCGGTTTGCCTCGGCAGGTCGCGCAGCGATTTCAACCCGAACCCTGCGAGGAAATTCGGCGTCGTCGCCCATAATGTGGGGCGTCCGGGCGCTTCCTTGTGGCCGGCGGGCGCCACCAGATCGGCCTCCAGCAGCGCATCCAGAGTCGATTGCGACAGACTCGCTCCCCGGATTTCCTCGATTTCCGCGCGTGTCACCGGCTGGTGATAGGCGACGATGGCGAGCGTCTCCATCGCAACACGCGGCAGCCGGCGCGGCACCTCGACCACCTTGCGCAAGGCGGGCGCGAGGTCCGGCGCGGTGCGGAACATCACCCCGCTTCCGGCTTCGACGAGTTCGATTCCCCCGCCGTCGTGATGCGCGCGGATCGCGGCGATGACCGTGTCGAGTTCGGTTCCCTCGGGCAGCAGCGTCGCCAGCGTGCGCAGCGGCACCGGCTCGCGACTCGCGAAAATCACCGCCTCGATCAGGCGTTCGGCATAAGGACGCTCAGTCATCGGTATCGGCCATCGGGGTTTCCGCTTCCTGACGTTCCGCTCCGGGGCGGATCATGATCGGGGCGAACGGTTCGTCCTGGCGCAGCGAAGCCGCGCCGCCACGCGCGAGTTCCAGCCCGGCGATCAGCGTGCTCGACAGCGCCGCCCGATGCGCGAGCGGCGATTCGACCCGCTCGGGCAAAAACGCGGCAATGTCGATCCAGCCCGGCACAGTGCCGAGCATCCTTGTCAGCCGCTCGATCGCCTGCTGCGCTGTCCAGTAGAGAACCGGCTTCGGCCGGTACTGCCGCTTCGCCCCCGATCGCCGCCGCGCCGCGAGATAGGCGGCGAGCAGCGCCGGAAGGTCGAGCTTCAGGCGCGAGCGGTCGATCTCGGTGAAATCCTCCGGCGTGCCGCGCGCGAACACGTCGTGCCCGAGTTGCGGCCGCTGGCTGAGCCAGATCGCCCCGGCCCGCACCGCCTCCAGCGCGCGCAGCCTTGCCGCCAGCACATCGGCGGCGATCTCGCCTTCCTCGGCGGCCGCCTCGTCCTCGGGCAGCAGCAGACGGGATTTCAACCAGGCGAGCCACGCCGCCATCACCAGCCAGTCGGCCGCGAGTTCGAGCCGGATCCGGCGCGCCCCCTCGACGATCGCGAGATATTGCTCGACCAGCGCGAGAATCGAGATATTGGCAAGATCGACCTTCTGTGCCCGTGCAAGGTCGAGCAAAAGATCAAGCGGCCCGGCAAACCCTTCGAGCTGGACGATGAACGCCTCGGTCGGCGGCGCCAAATCGACGAGCGAAGGTTCAGTATCCGGCATGAATCCCCGCCAGATGCAGGAAGAAGGTGGCGACGCGCGGCACCCAGAGATCGAGGATATCGCCCACCGGGTTGAAATGCACGCCGAACTGCCCGAGCGCCGCCGGCAGGATGAAGATCACCAGAAGGATCGCCAGAATCCCCAGCCGCTCGACCTGGGCGAGCAGAATCGCCGCGCGCAGCGGCAGAATGCCGACCGCGATCCGCCCGCCGTCGAACGGCGGCACCGGCAACAGGTTGAACAGGCCGAGCACCACGTTGAACAGAAGAAAATAGATCAGGAAATCGGCGAGCCATCCCTGCAGGCCGACCGCCGCCAGCAGGAAGGCGGAGATCAGCGCGAGAGCGAAATTCGCCGCCGGCCCCGCCGCCGCGACGATCGCCATCCCCCGGCGCGGGTTGGAAAATCCGCTCGGATCGACCGGCACCGGCTTGGCCCAGCCGAACATGAAGCCAATTCGCCCGATGGTCAGCAACTGGCCGACGATCAATATCAGCGGCAGGATGATCGTGCCGAACCGGTCGACATGGCGCAGCGGATTGAGCGACAGCCTTCCCGCGCGCCGCGCGGTGGTGTCGCCCAGAGCAAGCGCGGCATAGCCGTGCGCCAGCTCATGCAAAACGATCGCCAGCACCGAGGCGACGATGCCGATCGCGATCGAGCGGACCGTCTCCATGGTCATGTCGCCGGCCGTGCCTTCAGCTTCGTGGCCAGAGCCGGGTCGAGGTCCGGGCAGACCGCGAGAACCGCGCGATTGGCTTCGAGACCGCCGGGGCACCAGAGTGCTAGGTCGCATCCGGCGTCGAGGGCGCGTGCGGCCCGGATTTCCGGCACCCCGTCGAGCGCGCCCATCGCGAGGTCGTCACTGACCAGAATGCCGCGAAACCCGATCCGCCCCCGGATCACCTCGCCGATCACCGTGGGCGAGAAGGTCGCCGGATTTTTCGCGTCCCAGCACTCGTAGACGATATGCGCGGTCATGCCCCAGGGCAGATCGGCATTGGCGGCGAAGGGGGCGAGATCGGCATCGAGGCGCTGTGCGGTGACGCGCGGCAGCCCGGCATGGCTGTCCACCGTCGCGCGTCCGTGTCCCGGCATGTGTTTCATCACCGGCTGCACGCCCTGAAACAGCAGCCCCCAGGCGACATCCGCGCCCAGAACCCCGACCGCGACCGGATCGGTGCTGATCGCCCGGTCGCCGATCACCGCATTCGCCCCCGGAACCGGAACGTCCAGAACCGGCGCGGTGACAACATCGAATCCCGCCTCGCGGGCAAACGAGCCGAGCGCCGCGCCATGGGCTCTTGCTGCCGTGCGGGCAGCGTCGGGGTCGGTCGCATACAGCGCGCCGAGCGCGGCTGCAGGGGGCAGTTCCGGCCAGTCCGGCCCGTGCAGCCTAGCGACCCGTCCGCCTTCCTGATCGACCATCAGCACCGCTTCCGCCGGCAATACGGCGCGAAGATTTACAATAAGTTCAGAAAGTTGTGCCTTATTTTGGATGTTTCGACCGAACAAAATCACACCGGCCGGCGGCATCGCCGCCAGCAGTTCCCGCTCGCCGTCGGTCAGAACGGGTCCGGCAATGCCGACGATCGCGGCTTTCATGCTCGCCTCATCGCTTCGGGATATAGCAGGTGACGCCGCGCGACTTGAGCCGGTCGCAGAACGCGGTGGCGGCGCCGGCGCTGGCGAACCCGCCGAGGCGCAGCCGGTAGAAAGTCTGGCCGCGCACCACGCCCGGCACCACGACCGGCTTTTCCTTGCCCAGAATGCCCGGCACGCGGGCAACCAGGGTCTGCCAGGCCTCGTTCGCCTTCGCCATCGAGGTCAGGGCGGCAAGCTGCACCGCATAGGGTCCGGTGCCCGCAACCTGGGTCGGTGCCTGGGCCGATTGCAAGGCGGTTGAAGCCTGCTCTGGCGTCGGCACAGGCGGAGCCGGCGGCGCGATCTCCGACGCGGCGGGCGAAGGCGGCGGCAACGGCAGGGATGCGGAGGCTGTCTGTGCCCCCGATTCGACCGGAGTCGCAGCCGGAGCCGCAGGCGAAGGCGAAGGCGAAGGTACGCCTGTCGCAACAGCAGCGGGCGGCGATACGGGATGAGCCCGCGCGGCCTCTTCCTGCTTCAGCTTGTTCGCCGCCTGGTCGAGTTTGGAAAAATCCGGCGCCGACGGCAGGGGCGCCAGTTGCGGCGGCCCGGACGCGACCGTGCCAGACATGATCTGCTCATGTGCGCCGGGAACCTGAAGCCCGCCCGGATTGACCGGCGCGGTCCGCATCGGGCCGGCTGGCGGCTTGACCACCGGCGGCGGCCCGAGCCCGGTATGCACGCCGCTCCAGACCAGGGCGAGCACGATGACCCCGAGGCCGATCCCGCCCGCGACCCCCATCATCCGCCAAGTCGCCCGGTCGGGGCTACGGCCTCTCAACCGTGCCGAGGCGTAGGGCGGAATGTCGATATCCGGTTCATTCATGCCAGCAGACTCCGCTCAGCGCATTTCCTCGACCGGCGTCACCCCCATCACCGCGAGGCCGGAGCGGATTACTACCGCTGTCGCCGCCACCAGGGCGAGCCGCGCCCGGGTCTCGCCGATGGCGTCGGCGCGGATGAACCGCAGACTTGCATCCTCCCGCCCCCGGTTCCACAGTGCGTGGAAGTCGCCCGCGACATCATACAGGAAAAATCCGAGTCGGTGCGGCTCGCGCGCCAGCGCGGCCCCTTCCAGAAGGCGCGGCCATGACGCCAGCCGGCGGATCAGCGCGAGTTCCTCCGGCGCGGTCAGGGTCGAGACATCCGCCTCCGCCAGCGCGGCGTCGCCGGTTTCGCCGAGTTCCGGCATGTCCGCCGCCGCCCGCAGCACCGAGCGGCAGCGCGCATGGGCATATTGAACGTAGAAAACCGGGTTCTCGCGGGTCTGCGCCACCGCAGCGTCGAGGTCGAATTCCATCTGCGCGTCGGATTTGCGCATCAGCATGATGAACCGCACCACGTCGGCCCCCACCGCGTCGATCAGATCGCGCAGCTCGATATAGGTGCCCGCGCGCTTCGACATGCGCATCGGCACGCCATCCTTCAGCACGCGGACGATCTGGCACAAAACGATGTCGAGTTCCGCCTTCCGCCCGCCCGCCAGCGCCCTCACCGCCGCCTGCATCCGCTTGACATAGCCGCCGTGATCCGCGCCCCAGATGTCGATCATCCGGGAGAAACCGCGTGCCATCTTGTCCGCGTGATAGGCGATGTCGTTGGCGAAATAGGTGTTCGAGCCGTCGGATTTCTGCACCGGCCGGTCCACGTCGTCGCCGAACCGGGTCGAGCGGAACAGCAACTGCTCGCGCGGCTCCCAGTCCTCCGGCGTCTTGCCCTTCGGCGGTTCCAGAACGCCCTGATAAAGCAGCCCCTGCC
>DASVGZ010000113.1:0-7266 GCA_036379275.1 Acidiphilium sp.
GGATGAGCCATGGTTGCGCCTTGCCCAGAGTTTCCGTTCCGAAAACAACCACGCCATGGCCACGACAAATTACGATGCCGCGCTGGAACGCAATCCTGCGCGAATCGAGGCGATGCTCGCCCGGGGCATTCTTGCCTTGCAACACGAATCGCCACAGACGGCCCTGAAATTTCTGAAGCGGGCCACTGAATTTGAGCCGGACAATCATAAGGCCTGGCACGCGCTCGGCCATGCCTGCGCTGCCGCGAAACTCGACTCTTGCGCTATCGACGCCTTTCAGCACGCCGCGACACTCGCTCCCGATCATCTTCCCTATGCATTCGATCTGATCGATATCGCGGAGCGTTTGAAAACACCTGACACCGATCTGTCCTTCGACTGGCCGACCGGAACCGCTCTTGCTCTCGCCGGTCGCGCCGCCTTGCGGCGCGGTGCGCTCGACGAAGCCGAAGCGGCGCTGGAAGCCGCCAGGGTTTTTCTGCCCGGCGAATCGTGGATTCCCGCTGCCCTCGGATCGCTTCACATGATGGCGATGCGCCCGGACCGCGCGGAGTTGTTTCTGCGAACCGCACGCGATCTTTCGCCAGACGACCCGGTAATTGCCCATGATCTCGCGGTCGCTCTGTCCCGACTCTACCGCCATGCAGAGGCCGAAGTGATCCTCGATGCAATCGAAACTCCTTTTCAGGCATATCCAAAACTTTTCTGTACCCGGGCCAACCAGCGTGCTTCCCTTGGTGATCTTCAGGGAGCATCCGACGATCTCGTCACCGCCCGCATACAGGGCGCCGACGAGACGGAGATCCTGCGCATCGAATCCAGCCTGATGGCTTACCGAAGCGACACGTCGGCAGCCGCGATACGCCAGACGATGGAAACACTGGGCGCACTGCTTCCGCGTGACACCGCACCCATACCGCACCGCTCGCCATTGCCGGACGATCTGGATCGCTCCCTGAGAGTCGGTTTGCTCTCCAACACGTTGCGCACCCACCCGGTCGGCTGGCTGACGCTTGCCGGCCTGGAGGCACTCGATCGCAGCTCGTTTCAAATCCATTGCTTCGGCCGGTTCGCGCCCGAAGATCGGCTGGCCCGGCGTTTTGCCGCCCGTGCCGACGCCTGGCACGCCATCGACACACTGGACGATCGCGCTGTCGCCGGACTGATCGCCGGGCAGGACATCGATATCCTCATCGACCTCGGCGGCTACGGCGATGCCGGCCGGATGCCGGTCACAGCGTATCGAGCCGCACCGGTGCAGATCAAATGGGTCGGGATGCAGTGCGCCACCACCGGCCTTCGGGAAATCGACTGGTTCCTGACCGATCACCGGGAAACGCCGGACGGGTTCGAGCGTTTCTACACCGAACGTCTGCTGCGGCTGGACGATGGTTATGTCTGCTATCTGCCGCCCGATGATCCGCCCGGCGTCACGCCCCTGCCGGCCCTTGCACGAAACCGAGTCACCTTCGGCTGCTTCAACAACGTCACCAAAATCACCGATGCAACCCTGACCGCCTGGGCGGAAATCCTGTCCCGAGTTCCGGAATCCCGGCTCACCCTCCGCTGCCCGCAATTCTCGGACTCCGTCGCGGTGGATCGCCTCGAACGTCGGGCGAAAAAAGTCGGCCTCGATATCGCAAGGCTCGACTTTCTCGGAAAGGCGCCGCATCGGGCTTTTCTTGCCGGCTATAACGCCATCGATATCGCGCTCGATCCGTTCCCCTATTCCGGCGGCCTGACCACCTGCGAATCCCTGTTCATGGGCGTGCCCGTCATTACACTCGCCGGCGAACATTTCGCCGCGCGCCATTCGGTGAGCCATCTCTCCAATGTCGGGCTCACCGATTGCATCGCCGCCTCGCCCGAAGCCTATGTCGAACGCGCCGTGACCATGGCCGCGGACATTCCGTCGCTCGCGGATCTGCGTGCCCGACTGCGACAGCAAACTCTGGCAAGCCCGCTATGCGATGCCCCCCGTTTCGGCAGAAATCTTGCCAAGGCCCTGCGCTTCGCCTGGCGCGACTACTGTACTGCCACGCACACCTGACCCGCCACCCCGATCACACCGCGACCTGCTCGCGGGTCGCGGAAAAGCCGATCTCCGGCCAGCGCTCGGCGGCAAACCTGAGCGCCCATGAATCGCGAGCCAGAAATACCGGCGCCTCGTCACGATCCAGCCCCATCGTCGCCTGATTGGCATCGACGAATTCCTTCAGCCGCCGGGCATCGACACAACTCACCCAGCGCGCCGTGGCATAGGGTGCGGCCTCGAACCGGATCGGAATCTTGTATTCGGTGTCGATCCTTGCCGCCAGAACATCGAGCTGAAGCGCACCGACGACGCCGACGATCCAGTCCGCGCCGAGCACCGGCCGGAAAATCTGCGCAACCCCCTCCTCGGCGAGATCCTCCAGCGCACGGCGCAACTGTTTGGCCTTCATCGGATCGGCAAGGATGATACGGCGCAGAATTTCCGGAGCAAAACTCGGAATCCCGGTGAACCTCAGCGCCTCGCCTTCGGTCAGCGTGTCGCCGACCCGCAGCGATCCGTGGTTCGGAATCCCGATGATATCGCCGGGCCAGGCCTCTTCCGCGAGCGAACGATCGCGCGCGAAAAAGAAAATCGGCGCCTGAACCGCCATCGTCTTGCCGGTGCGGACGTGAAACAGCTTCATGCCGCGCTGAAACCGGCCCGAGCATATCCGGGTGAACGCGATCCGATCCCGATGATTCGGGTCCATGTTCGCCTGCACCTTGAATACGAAGCCGGTCACCGCCGGATCTTCGGCCACGACCGGGCGCGGCTCGGCGCGCTGCCGGCTTGGCGCCGGCGCATGATCGGCGAGCATGGCAAGCAGTTCCGCCACGCCGTAATCCTTGAGCGCGCTGCCGAACAAAACCGGAGTGAGATGCCCGGCCCGAAACGAATCCGCATCGAATGCGGGATAGCCCGCCCCCGCCAGTTCGATCGCCTCTCGCACTTCTTCCATCTGTCCGGAAGGAATTTCCACCGGCTGCGCCCCGCTGCCATCCGGCGCCTGCTGGCCGATCGGCCGGTCCTGCGCGATGTCCCAGCAGCCGCGGAACAGCCCGCCCATCCCCACCGGCCACAACAGCGGGCAGACATCCAGCGCCAGGGTGCTGGCGATCTCGTCGAGCAGGGCAAACGGGTCCTGCCCCTCGCGGTCGATCTTGTTGATGAAAGTGATGATCGGAATGTCACGCAGGCGGCAGACCTCGAACAGCTTGAGCGTCTGCGCCTCGATGCCGCGCGCGGCATCGATCACCATCACCGCCGCGTCCACGGCGGTCAGGGTGCGATAGGTGTCCTCGCTGAAATCCTGATGCCCCGGCGTGTCGAGCAGATTGAACACCACATTCCGCCAGGCGAACGTCATCACCGAAGATGTCACCGAAATGCCACGCTGGCGCTCGATCGCCATCCAGTCCGAACGGGTATTGCGCCGCTCGCGCCGGGCTTTCACCATCCCGGCCTCGTGAATCGCGCCGCCGAACAGCAGCAGCTTCTCGGTCAGGGTGGTCTTGCCGGCGTCGGGGTGGGAAATGATCGCGAAGGTCCGGCGCGGCAGCGGCGAAGCATCTGTCTCCGCCGATGCGGCGATCAGGGCCAAATCATCCATCATGCCGGGCCTATAGCAACAAGCCCCCCGCCTGTGTAGGCAGCCCCGTGCTGGCATGGCAAATGAGCCATGCCGCGCTGACGGTTTCGTATCTGACGATTTCGTGATCTCCGCTCCGGGCAAGCTTGGACGTTCCGGCCGGAATCGGCTACCTCGCGCCCTGACCCGCTGTGCGAAACGCCGGCGGCATGAACCAGAGGAGCGAACGATGGGGATCAGAATGAAACGAGTCTGCGCCGGGGCGGCTCTGGCCCTGTTCTCCATAGGGGCGGCTTCCGCGGCGGAACCGACCGTAGCCCAGCCCAAACTGCCCACCGAACAGCTCACCATCGTCAACCAGCACGGCAAACGGTTCACCTTCACCGTCGAGCAGGCGACCACCCCGCAGCAGCAGGAAACCGGCCTGATGTTCCGCAAGAACGTCCCCGCCGATACCGGTATGCTTTTCGTCTGGCCCCGGCCGCAAATTTCCGAAATGTGGATGAAGAACACACTGGTCCCGCTCGACATGGTGTTCATCGGCCCGCACGGCACCATCCGCCACATCGCCAACGAAACCGTACCGGAAAGCCTGCGGGTGATCACCAGCCATGTGCCCGTCTCCGCGACCCTGGAGCTTCAGGGTGGAATCACGGCGAAAGAGGATATCGACGTGGGGGACAAGGTGATCGCCCCGCAGTTCAACGACGCCGGCTAGGCCCATCCTTGCCTTGAATGAGGGAACGGCATTAGGAAGCGCCGTTGAGATGCGGCCTTGTCGGGGCGTGGCGCAGCCTGGTAGCGCGCTTGTTTTGGGTACAAGAGGCCGCCGGTTCGAGTCCGGCCGCCCCGATGCCGCCGCAACCATGAACGAGGAGCTGGCATGACCAGGGCGCGTATTTTCCTGCCGCCGAAGACCGCGATGCAGTCCGGCTGGGCCAAGACCCGCCATTGGGTGCTTCAGTTCGAACCGCAGATGGCCAAGCGGATCGACCCCCTGATGGGCTGGACCGGCAGCGGCGATACACTGGCGACCCAGGTCCGGCTGTCTTTCGAGACCCGCGACGAGGCGATCGCCTTCGCCGAGCGCCACGAAATCCCGTACGATCTCGAGATTCCGTCTGAACGCCACCGCCGGCCCAAGGCCTATGCCGACAATTTCCGCCACGACCGGCGCTTCAACTGGAGTCACTGAACGATTAACGGCCCCGTAGCTCAACCGGATAGAGCACCCGCCTTCTAAGCGGGTTGTTGCGTGTTCGAGTCACGCCGGGGTCGCCATTCCATCACTGGAGCTGATTCCGATCGGTCGGAATCGGCTCCAGCTTTGTTTTGCGAACAATTTCATCCGAACCGACCGGATCGAATGATCCAGCCTGTCCGGATATTGCCCTATCTCTCCGATAGTGGAATTTTTCGCTTCCCGGATCGGCGGCGATTTGCAACTATGCACCCGGCGCCTCGCCGACGGGGTGACGGCGTGAAGCGGTTTTGCGCCGAACCGGCAAGGATCACGCCCCGAGGGAGATGATTCAATGAAATTATCCGCGCGTTATAGCCTGCTTGCCGCGTTTCTGGCCCTCGCCGGCTGTTCGACCACCGCACAGGCACCGCAATCGGGCAATGTTTCGGCACAAGATCTCAATTTCATCACCACGGCCTACCAACTCGTCCATTTCGATCTCGATGCCTGCGCCTTCGTCCAGAAAAACACGCTGGAACCGCGGATCGTCCCGGTGGTGAACAAGATCTGCGCCGACGCCGCCGAATACGCGCCGAAAATCCGCGCTCAGGCTGCCGCCAGCGGCGTTACCCTGCCGAACGCGCTGCCCATGGAGATGAAGGCGCAACTGGTCGCCCTCAACTATCATCCGCAGCCCAACCTGTCGGTCGCTTTCCTGCGCGCCGAAATCGCGAGTCATGAAGCCTCGCTAGCCGTATTTCAGGATGAAGCCCGCAACGGCGTGAATCCGTCCTTCAAGCAGGCGGCCATCGAGACGACGCCTCTGGTCGAACAGAATCTCGCCATGCTGCGTCAGGCCCTGCCCTCGGGGATGGCCGAATAGGCTCTGCCTCGCTCAAAAGAAAACCGGCGCTCCGTTCCCGGAACGCCGGCCCATTCCGTCAGAAAATCTTGCCGACCTGAATCTGAAAAATCGCGTCCCGTTTTGCGCCGCCACGCACCCGCACATCGGTGGCGAGCGATGCCTGCGCGAACACCGTGGGGCTCAGGAAGCTGCCGGCATTGATCCCGACCGTCGTCACATCGTTGCGATTGCCGGTATCGATCTTGCCGAGCGCCGAGGTCAGATATTCCTTGCCGCCCATGGTCTGCTCGAAGCTGAGACCGACATAGGCGGCTGTCTTCGGGTAGAAATAATAGGGCAGATAAACAATGAACTGCTCGGCCGGTTCGGTGTGAACATGCGACTTGAACGCCCCGAGTCCCGGCACGCCGAGCATCGGCCCGTCGCCGTTGACGCCGTAGAAATAGACATCGGCCCATAACTCGAAATCCAGCCGCCTGCCCTTCGGTGTGCCGAACAGCATGTGGCCGACGCCGATCTCGAAATTGTTCACCACGTTATTGGTGCCGGCATTCAGCGATTTGGTCGACTGATAGGCGCCGACCGGCGGGCTGAGGAAATAGGCAAGCGTCACATACGCATCCTCGGTCGGGTTGCTGTACGGATAGATGAAGCCCGACAGAAGCGGCTCGCCGAGCCCGCTGTTATTCGACAGATTTGCGCCGCCGACCTTGGTATTGCCCAGAAAATTCACATCCGGCGCGATGATCTGCAATCCCCACTGCATCCCGTAGACCGGGGTGAAGGTATGGACATAGCGCAGGATTGGCACATCGGTCGAAATGCTCGTGTCGCCGATTTTGGTACCGCGCGCGGTATAGAAACTGCCGGCCGACGAGAACTCGTTATAGAGCATCCCGATATTGACGTTCGGCGGCGGCGTCGGCAGGTCATAGGGCACGGGTGCGGCCGCATCGGCCGGCATGGCCGCGATACCGAAGGCACCGATCGCCCCCAGCGCGGCAAAGCCGCACAAACTCCCGATCCTGCCGGCCGTCGAACCGTGTCTCGATCCCATGTCGAATCTCTCCCAGGTGATGCGGCCCCGATTACAGGCTCGCCGCAGTTTTCTGTCGCGGGTGGCGCCGCTCCGGCATTTTGCACCATCCCGCTCCGATTGACACGGAATATTTAACAACAGGTATTTCTTTGGCAACAAACTTCGGCGCCCGTCGCGGACACATCCATATCACGGTTTTGTTATCCGAAACGAGGTGCTGCCGAAAGCGCCGCGACTTAGAGCCCGTTCCGGAACGGGCTCTTACTCCGTCCCGAGCATCTCGCGCAGGATCCGGGCAAGGCGTGCGGAATCCTCGACCTGCGGCACATGACCGACGCCGTCGAGCCGATGCTGGGCAACCGCGCCCCCGACCCGGTCAAGCTGGCCGACCGGAACGATCCGGTCGCACGTCCCCCATGCGATCCTGACCGGCACCGCAAGCGCCGCCGGATCGAGGCCGAACTCCGCCGACTGGGTGCCATCGGGAATGCAGGCATCGGCCAGCGCCCGCCAGAATTCGACACGACCAGCGTCGGCGGTGACATTGAGCACCGCG
>DASVGZ010000114.1:0-3283 GCA_036379275.1 Acidiphilium sp.
GTGCCCTTCTGACTCTGGCCAAAATCGTCCTGAAAACCATGAGCGGGATCGACCGTCCGGCGATGGCCGCGATCGGCCCGTCGGCGAAGGGCGACGTGGTGATGCTGGATCTGGGCGCCAACGTGATCTGCGACGCCCGCAACCTGGTCGAGTTCGCGGTGATGGGCGACATGTTCGCCCGCACCGTGCTTGGCCTGCCGAACCCGACTCTCGGATTGCTCAATGTCGGTTCGGAGGAGATGAAGGGCGACGAGATCCTCAAGCGCGCCGCCGAGGCGCTGCGCGCGAGCCCGCTCAGCGCGCAGTTCCAGGGCTTCATCGAGGGGCACGATATCGCGGGCGGCACCGTCGATGTCGTCGTGACCGACGGGTTCACCGGCAATGTCGCGCTCAAGACCGGCGAGGGCGCGCTTCGCCTGGTCGGCGATCTGCTGAAGCGGGTGTTCTCCGCGAGTCTCGCCGCGAAGCTCGCCTACCTGCTGGCGCGGCCAGGCTTGAACCGACTGCGCGAATGGCTCGACCCGCGGCGCTACAACGGCGCCGTTCTGCTGGGGCTGAACGGGGTAGTCGTGAAGTCTCACGGCGGCGCGGATGCCATGGGGTTTGCCCATGCGGTCGATGTCGCGATGGACATGATCGTCAACCGGTTCAACGAGCGGATCAGGGACGGGCTGAGCCAGCACGCCGGCCGCGCCGCGCTGGGCACCGAACCGGTGTCCAACATCCACCCGACGCAGGCGAGGTAGGAAATGCGAACACTGCTCGAAGGCGTCGGCGCCTATCTGCCGGAGCGGATCGTCACCAACGACGAACTGGCGACCCGGATCGACACCTCGGATGCCTGGATTCGCGAGCGCACCGGCATCGGCCAGCGCCGGATCGCGGCGGAGCACGAAACCGCCACCTTCATGGGCGCGGAAGCCGCGAAAAGGGCCCTGGCCGCAGCCGGGGCCGAAGCGGACTGCGTGGATGCGATCATCGTCGCGACATCCACCCCCGATCAGGGCTTTCCGGCCACCGCCGTCAACATCCAGGCCGTGCTCGGCGTGACGAAGGGCTTCGCCTTCGATGTCTCTGCCGCCTGCTCCGGCTTCGTCTACGCCCTCGCGATCGCCGACGGCTTGATCCGCACCGGCCAGTGCCGCAATGTCCTCGTCATCGGCTCCGAGGTCTATTCCCGGATTCTCAACTGGCAGGATCGCACCACCTGCGTCCTGTTCGGCGACGG
Source organism: Acidiphilium sp. (assembly GCA_036379275.1). Lineage (GTDB taxonomy): Bacteria > Pseudomonadota > Alphaproteobacteria > Acetobacterales > Acetobacteraceae > Acidiphilium. The sequence continues at coordinate 1,229 of DASVGZ010000114.1, forward strand.
TGCGGGCGCTGTGCTGCTGCGTGGCTCCGATGCGGCGGGGTCGCGCGGGATCATCTCGACCCATCTGCATTCCGACGGGCGGTATGGCGATATCCTGTATATCGACGGCGCCACCGGCCAGACCGGCAAGCCGCAGCATCTGGTGATGAGCGGGCGCGAGGTGTTCCGCCACGCGGTCGCCAAGCTCGCCGCCGTGGTCGACGAGGCGCTGACGGCCAACGGCCTTACCCACGCCGACATCGACTGGCTGGTGCCGCACCAGGCCAATCGCCGGATCATCGACGCGATGGGCAAGCGGCTGAATCTCAGGCCGGAGCAGGTGATCATGACGGTCGAACGCCACGCCAACACCTCGGCGGCCTCGATCCCGCTGGCACTCGCCGAAGCGGTTCAGGACGGGCGGATCAAGCCCGGCAATCTGGTCCTGCTCGAAGCCCTGGGTGGCGGCCTGACCTGGGGTTCGGCGCTGATCCGCCTGTAATTCCGCGATTTTCCACACTTGCGTGTTGACCATGGCCGAGTTCTTGGTAATCTTGAAAAATGAGCACGTTGACGCGCGCCGGCCTGGCTGAATCGATCTACGCGGCAGTCGGCCTGTCGCGCAACGAATCCGCCGATCTGCTGGAATCGGTGCTCGACCGGATGAAACGCGCCCTTGCCGAGGGCGATTCCGTTAAAATCAGCGGGTTCGGGACGTTTTCGGTGCGCCAGAAAGGGCGGCGGATCGGCCGCAATCCGAAAACCGGACACGAGGTGCCGATCCTGCCGCGCCGGGTGCTGATCTTCCGGGCCAGCCAGATTCTGCGTGAGGCGGTCGACGCCGGTGACGCCGTCAGCCCGGCCCTCCGGTCTTGACCGATCCCCTGACCGGACTGAACGGCGAACCCGACGAACCGGCCCGGACCCGGCCCCGCAAATCGGCCGAAGCCTACCGCACCATCAGCGAGGTCGCCGACGAGTTGCACGTGCCGCAGCATGTGCTGCGGTTCTGGGAAACCAAATTCCCCCGCATCAAGCCGCTGAAGCGCGGTGGTGGCAGGCGCTACTACCGGCCGGACGATGTCGTCCTGCTGCGCCGGATCGCGGATTTGCTGTATATTCAGGGTTATACGATCAAGGGTGTACAGCGCCTCCTGAAGGAAGGCGGCGGTGCCCTGCATGACGAAATTCCCCCGGCCTCGGAAGAGGAACGCGCCGCCGCCGCCGCCGAACGTGCCCAGGCCGGCGGCATTGCCCCTGAAAAATCCCGTACCCGTAACGACCTTCCCGAATTGCCGATTGCTGCCACGGCGGGAGCGGACCGGCAGGACGCATCGGCTCAGGCCGTGCCTTCCCCCGACGACGATCGTGCGGTACGGCATTTGCGCGAGACGATGCGCCTCGTGCTCGCCGAACTCGAACACCTCCGCGCCAGCCTCTCCGAATAATACTGGTCCGTGCCGAATCGTCGCCGCTCGATTGCCTCGCCGCCCCGCAGTTGCTAATGACCGTCGCGTCGGAGCGTAGCGCAGTCTGGTAGCGCATCAGTCTGGGGGACTGGGGGTCGTGGGTTCGAATCCCGCCGCTCCGACCATATTTTCAATGAATTATGCGATAAATCGGCGAGGGATATTCTCGCCGGATGCCGGTTGGGCCGCACTTCCCGCAATTTTCCAGGTTTCCGCGCCTTGGCGTCACGGTTGCGTGAATGGGCTACAGCTCATTAAGATTCAGCTTTGGACGGCAGATTTCCGACACGTCCGCCTCCTGCGCGGCGGCGAAGGCGGGTCTGCTCGCGCTCACGAGGCAGGCAGCGATGGAGGCGGCACCGCACGGGGTCAGAATCAACGCGATCGCTCCATCGGCAATCGTGACCGACCGTCTCGCGGCGCTTCCCGAGTCGGTCCGGGCAGGAATGGCGCGGAATTTTCCGCTGCGCCGCCTGGGCGAGATCGCCGATGTCACCGGAGCGGTCTTGTTCCTGCTCGGCAACCGTGCCGGCTGGATTACCGGCGCCACGCTCGATGTCGCCGGCGGCAAGGTAATGCTGTAGTGAGCCTGCCGATGCTGCTAATC
>DASVGZ010000115.1:0-3806 GCA_036379275.1 Acidiphilium sp.
CCGCGCAGCCGGTGCTGGGCGTCCTTGTCGAGGCCGCGCCGGCGGAGCCCGACGATGTTGAGCCCGTGCAGCCGGGCACGGTTGCCGATCACCGAGCCGTAGGGAATGACATCGGCCTCGACCCCCGAGGCGCCGCCGATCATCGCGCCGGTGCCGATCCGCGCGAACTGGTGGATCGCGGTCGCGCCGCCGATAATCGCGCGGTCGGCGATCTCGACATGGCCGCCCATGACGACGTTGTTGGCGATGACCACGCCGTCGCCGACCGAGCAGTCATGCGCGACATGGACCACCGCCATCAGAAGGCAGTCGGCGCCGACCCGGGTAATGGCATGGCCGGTGACGGTGCCGCGATGGATCGTGCAGTGCTCGCGGATGATGCAGCGCGGGCCGATCTCGACCGCGGTATCCTCGCCCTTGTATTTGAGATCCTGCGGCGCGAGGCCGACCGTGGCGAACGGGTAGATCGCGGTTTCCGCGCCGATCCTGACGCGCCCTTCGATCACCACATGCGAGACGAGTTCGACATTGTCTTCGAGAGTGACTCCGGCGCCGACGGTGCAGAACGGGCCGACCTTGACCCCGGCGCCGAGCACGGCCCCGGGGGCAACCAACGCGGTGGGGTGGATCATATGGCCTCGGCCCGCTTGTCCATGATCATCGCGGCATAGGTCGCTTCGGCGACGGCGGTACCGTCGACCCGGGCGATGGCGTGGAATTTCCACACATTGCCCCGGTTGCGCTCCTTCACGACATGGATGCGCAGCGTGTCGCCGGGCACCACAGGGCGGCGGAACTTCGCGCCCTCGACCGACATGAAATAGACGACCTTGCCCGCCGCATCCGGCCCGAGCGTTTCAACCACCAGAACCGCGGCGGTCTGCGCCATGCTTTCGACGATCAGCACACCGGGCATCACCGGATGGCCGGGAAAATGGCCCTGGAAGAAATGCTCGTTGATCGAGAGGTGCTTGACCCCGACGGCCGAGACGTTCGGAAACACCTCGACCACCCGGTCGATCAGGAGGAACGGATAGCGATGCGGGATCGCCTGCATGATGCCGGCGATATCGATCGTCCGTCCGGTGCCGGCGCCTTGCGCCGTGGTTTCGGTCTCATTGCCATCCATCGCCGGGAATCCGCCGCTAGTGTTTATCGGTGTTGCCAGAATGGCGCATTCCGCCGTCCCGCGCAAAGCGCCGGACCGCCGCGACCTCGCGGAAGAACGCCTTGACCGGCTGGGCCGGGCTGCCGAGCATGTCGGCTCCGGCGGGAACGTTGTTCATCACGCCGGCCTGCGCACCGATCCTGGCGCCTGCGCCGATGTCGAGATGGCCGATCAGCCCGGCCTGACCGGCGAGCACCACGCCGTCGCCCAGCGTGGTCGAGCCCGAAATTCCGACCTGCGCGACAATGACGCAGCGCCGCCCGACGCGGACATTGTGGGCGATCTGCACGAGGTTATCGATTCTCGTGCCGGCGCCGATCACGGTGTCCTGGGCGGAGCCGCGGTCGATGGTGGTGTTGGCGCCGATATCGACATCGTCGCCGACGATCACCCGGCCGAGTTGCGGCACGGTGACGAAGCCTCCGGGGGCCGGCGCGAAGCCGAACCCGTCCTGGCCGATCCGGACGCCGGGATGGATGACGACCCGGTCGCCGATCAGGGCAAAACCGATGGTGACATTGCCGGCAATCCGGCACTGCGCGCCGATCACGACACCGGGGCCGATCACGCTGTTCGGCCCGATCGCGCTGCCTGCACCGATCACCGCGCGCGCGCCGATCACGGCGCCGGGGCCGATTTCGGCGGACGGGTCGATTTCGGCGGAGGGATCGACGATCGCGCCGGCGTGGCGGCCCGGGACCGGCTTCGGCGCCGGGTGGAACAGGGCGCAGAGTTTCGCCCAAGCGAGATAGGGCTGCGCCGCCGTGAGCGCGATGCAGTCCCCGGGCACGGCATCGGCGAATTCGGCGTTCAGGATCACCGCGCCCGCGCGGGTTTCGGCGAGCAGCTTCGCGTAGCGCTTGTTGTCGAGAAAGCTGATCTCGGCCGGCCCCGCGCTTTGCAACGGCGCGACGCCGGAAAACCGCCGCGCGGCCGCGCTGTCCGGGACCGCGACGCCGATCTCGCGCGCGATCACGTTCAGGGCGAACGGGCCGAGCCGGGAGAAGAAGCGCGGGTCACCCGGCAGCGTGCTTCCGGTCTCGTCTCCTGTCCCGATCACCATTCCGCCTTATTTTTTGTCGCCGGGCAGCTTCGGCACGACCGAGGGCGGCACCGCGACCGAAGGCAGGATCTTGTTGAGGTGGTCGGCGACTTCCTTGGAAATGTCGAAATCCTTGACATTCAGCGCGACCTGCGAGCGGTGCAGAACCAGATTCATGCCGTGCGCCTGCGCGACCTGCCGGATCACCGCGATCAGCGTCGCCTCGATCTTGCCGAGCGCGGTGCGGGCGGAAATCTCGATCGCGATGTTGCGGTTATGGAAATCGACCTGGGCTTTCTCGATCTCCGCCTGCAAGGCCTTTTCCTTGTCGGCGAGCGCCGCCTTCGAGAGCTTGCCCTTCTCGGCGTCGATCGTCTTCTGCTCACCTTCCCACTTCTTCTGGTCGGCCTTGGCCTCCTTGCCGAGCGCCTGACGGCGTTCGAGGATGATTTTCTCGACCCCGCGCGCGGCGGTGGATTGCTGCATGATCTCGGGCACCGAGATCACCCCGATCACCGGAGCCGGGGGGGCCGCTTCCTTCGGCAGCGCCGGCAGTTCAGGGATCGGCGGCAGTTTTTCCTGCGGCACGGCCTGCTGACCCGGCTGGATGCCCTGCGGCCCCGGTGCGACGGGATGCTGCTCGCGCGCGGGATGCTCGGCCATCGCCGGTTTGGCGGAATGCTGCGGCGGCATGAAGTAGCCGGAACCGCTGCTGCCTCCGCTGCTCTGGGCCAGGGCGGTACCGAAACCGAGCGCCAGCGCGGGCAGAACCAGAAGCAGTCGGGTGGAAGCGAAGCGTGTCACTGTCAGAACCTCGTACCGAAAGAAACGCGGAATTGTTCGATCTGGTCGTATTTGTATTTCTTGACCGGCTCGGCGAATGACAGATCGATCAGCCCGAACGGCGTGTTCCACGCGACGCCGACGCCGACCGAAACCCTGGGGGCGGGATTGTCATAGATGCCGAGCTGCTTGCCGTTCACCGTGATCGGGCGCACCCCGGTCAGGCTGCCGATATCGGTGAAGGCGAAGCCGGAAATGCCGAGATCGGGCGAGAGCGGCAGCGGGAAGTGCAGCACCGTGCTGCCGGTGTAGATGAACTTGCCGCCGAGGCTGTCGCCGTAGGTGGTGTCGTGCGGGCCGGCCCCGCCGGTCTGGAAGCCGAGCAGGTTGTCGCCGCCGAGAAAGAACCGGTCGGCGATCAGCGAGTGATAGCCGAACAGGTCGATCAGGTCGCCGACCTCGCCGTCGAATTCGAGCACCCACTGCTTGTTGCCGAGATAATGCTCGAGCGGAATGTAGTAGGAGGCATTGGCCTGCAGACGGAGATATTTCGCCGTGCCGCCGAGCCCCGCGAAATCGGTCGACAGGGCGAGCAGCCAGCCGCTGGTCGGGTCGAGCCGGTCGTCGCGATAGTCGAAGGTCAGCGTGGTGCCGAGCTGCGACAGGGTCGAGCTGCCCTGCTCGTTCAGGATGTAGAGGCTCGCGCCCTGGACGATGTTGTAGATGTCGCGGGTCGAGAGCGTGTAGGTGAAGGCCTGGCTGACATGGTCGTTGTAACGGAAGCCGGCCCTCAGGTCGCCGCCGAGCGACCGC
>DASVGZ010000116.1:0-3470 GCA_036379275.1 Acidiphilium sp.
CGGTCGCTTCGTTCCGCCCGTAATCCAGACGCAGGCCGGGCTTGCCGTGTTTTGTGTCTTCCGGGTTCCGGATGAAAATGGATGAGGTCGATCCCCTATAGCGGGGCGGTGGATGCACGGTCAGCACGAGGCCCTTCGGCAGGTTGGGCAACATGGTTCCCGGAACAGGTATATGCACAAAACTGGCCATGCCCGGCGCCACCAGAACGGAGCCTGCCATGGGAGCATCCCACGTCTGCAATGTTTTCTGGAACATTGGGTTTGCTGTCCGATCTCCATCCATGCGTTTTCCTAACAGACTCTTCGACTGACGAAAACAGAGGATAGTTCCATGGACGAAATCTCGTGCTCATGCTGAACGGCAAGCCACCGGAGCCGGCGTCAAAGCTCCAGAAACGGCAGGTCGGTGATGCCGGGATCGACACCGAATTTGGTCAACCCGGCATGGGCCTGACCGCGATGATGGGTCTGGTGGTTGAACATATGGACTAACAGGAGCGCGCGCGGCTTCGTTATGTCGCACTTCATCACGCCGCTGTGCCAGGTCAGATCGCCGGCAAGCGCCGCATCGTCGAGCGTGCCGGCCCATGCAATCAGCTTCCGGTCCATTTCGAAGCGTGCAACGGTGAGTTCGGTAAAATCCGCGATCGGGGAACCGCTTCCGGCGAGTTCGCCCGCTGGCCGGTCCCAGCCAGCAAACCGCGACATCCACATCCGGTCGGCCCAGAGCAGATGGTTGAGCGTGCCCTCGATCGATTTCCAGAACAGGCCGATATCCTCGCTGCGCGCCGCTGCCGGCAGCCGGCCGGCCGCCTCGTACCAGCGGCGGTTCATTTCCGCGTTGTAGGCCGCCATGGTGCGGACGAAACCGGCATCGATCATGATTTGTGCTCCCCAACGAAAAAAGGCCGACCCGGTTGCCCGGACCGGCCTTTCATTACCCGGCTTCGATCAGGCCGAGTAGTACATTTCAAATTCCACCGGATGCGGTGTGTGCTCGAACCGGTACACCTCGTCCCATTTCAGATCGATATAGGATTCGATCTGGTCCTTGCCGAACACGTCGCCGGCGAGCAGGAAGTCGTGATCGGCGGCAAGCGCGCCCAGAGCCTCGCGCAGGCTGCCGCAGACGGTCGGGATGCCGTGCAGTTCTTCGGGCGGCAGGTCGTAGAGGTTCTTGTCCATCGGGTCGCCCGGATGGATCTTGTTGCGGATGCCGTCGAGCCCGGCCATCGCCATCGCGGCGAAGGCGAGATAGGGGTTCGCGGTCGGGTCCGGGAAGCGCACCTCGACTCGCTTGGCCTTCGGGCTGGTCGCATACGGGATGCGGCAGGATGCCGAGCGGTTGCGCGACGAATAGGCGAGAAGGACCGGCGCCTCGAAGCCGGGGATCAGGCGCTTGTAGCTGTTGGTGCTCGGGTTGGTGAAGGCGTTGAGCGCCTTGGCGTGCTTGATGATGCCGCCGATGTAGTAGAGGCACAGTTCCGACAGGTCGGCATAGCCGTTGCCGGCGAACAGCGGCTTGCCGGCTTTCCAGATCGAGTGATGGGTGTGCATCCCCGAGCCGTTGTCGCCATAGATCGGCTTCGGCATGAAGGTCGCGGTCTTGCCGTAGGAATGGGCGACGTTGTGGACGCAGTATTTGTAGATCTGCATCTGGTCGGCCATTTTGGTCAGCGTGTTGAAGCGCGTGCCGAGTTCGTGCTGCGACTGCGCGACCTCGTGATGGTGCTTCTCGATCGGCAGGCCCATCTCGCCCATGGTCGCGAGCATTTCGGCGCGCAGATCGCTCTCGGAATCGACCGGCGGAACCGGGAAGTAGCCGCCCTTGACCACCGGGCGATGGCCCATGTTGCCTTCGGGGTAATCCTTCAGCGAGGCCTGCGGCCCCTCGATGCTGTCGAGTTGGTAGGTGCCGTAATTGCCGCCGGTGCCGAATCTCACCGTATCGAACACGAAGAATTCGGCTTCCGCGCCGACCAGGATCGAATCGCCGATGCCCGACGCCTTGACGTAGGCTTCAACCTTCTTCGCGGTCGAGCGCGGGTCGCGCCCGTAGGACAGGCCGGTGGAGGGTTCGAGAATATCGCAGAACAGGATCATCGACGGCTTGGCCGAGAACGGATCCATCACCGCGGTTTCGGCATCCGGCATCAGGACCATGTCGCTCTCGTTGATCGCCTTCCAGCCATCGATCGAGGAGCCGTCGAACATGATGCCGTCGCGGAACGCATCCTCGTCCATGGTCGAGATGTGCTGGGCGGTGTGGTGCCACTTGCCGCGCGGATCGGTAAACCGGAGATCGACGAATTCGGCGCCGTTCTCCTTCACCATCGCCAGCGCCTTGTTGACTGCGTCGCCACTGCCGGCGGGCTTTTTCGCCATATTCAAGTCCTCACTGTTCTTTCGTTCGGGATGCCGCACGATGCGGCATCGTTGTTGTCAGTCGTAAAAAAGCCGGGTCGCGGCGGGATCAGATCGCCGCCTCGCCCTTCTCGCCGGTGCGGATGCGGATCACGTCGTCGATCGAGGAGACGAAGATCTTGCCATCGCCGATCCGCCCGGTGCGCGCGGCATTGGTGATCGCCTCGATCGCGCGGTCGGCGACGCTATCCTCGCAGATCACCTCGATCTTCACCTTGGGCAGGAAATCCACCACGTATTCGGCGCCGCGATAAAGCTCGGTATGGCCCTTCTGCCGGCCGAACCCCTTGGCTTCCAGAACGGTGATGCCCTGAAGCCCGACCTCGTGCAGGGCTTCCTTGACCTCATCGAGCTTGAACGGCTTGATGATCGCTTCGATTTTCTTCATCCGGTCCCTGCCCGATCGATCGACGGGCTCCTTCTGTTGTTGACTATTCTGGCAAACCTGTGCGCGCACTGGCCGCCACAGCCAGCGTCATGTCTACAAGCATATTCCGTGCCAAAAAGCATATTCCGTGCCAAACCCGGATTGCGTGCGGGCGAATGATGATGCTCAACCGGCCGGCACAGTTCAAGACCAAATTTCAGGCAGTTCGTGCCTTCGATATGGGCACGACGATCAAAGCCTCTTGCCCTTCCCGGACCGGGCGCGATACTTGCCGCACAGGCCTGCCAAGGAGTGATCCGTGAAATCCCCGAACCAGTTGCTCGACGCCTCCGGCACGACGATCTTCACCGTGATGTCGGCCCTCGCCGTTCAGCACAACGCGATCAATCTCGGCCAGGGCTTTCCCGACACCGACGGACCGGCCGACATCATCGATGCCGCCGCCGCCGCCCTGCGCGACGGGCGCAACCAGTATCCGCCGCTCACCGGCGTGCCGGAACTCCGCCGGGCGGTCGCCGCGGTCAATGCGCGGTTCTACGGCATCGAGGCCGATCCGGACACGGATATCGTCGTCACCTCCGGCGCCACCGAGGCGATCACCGCCTGCCTGATGGCGCTGCTCGATCCGGGCGACGAGGTGGTGCTGATCGAACCGCTC
>DASVGZ010000117.1:0-2873 GCA_036379275.1 Acidiphilium sp.
GGCAGGTAGTATTCAGCCGGGCGAATACCGAAGCGAACATAGTTCGCCATCACGACGACCGAGAGATAGCCTTGCAGGAACGGCTGCTGGTCGAGCGCGAAATCGGCTTTCTTCTCGACTAGATCCTGAAGGAAATCGCCGGAGAGATCGAACGAGCCGATATAGATTTTCTTCTTGAGGCCGAGTGCCTCGACCGCGTTCACCGCCGGCACGCCGCCGAGCGGGGCGCTGTTGGCAAGGATCGCATTGACATCGGGATGGCTGCGCAGGAACGCCTCGACCTGCGATGTCACCGTCGTCGGGTTCTCGCTGGTCGGCAGGGTGATCACCTTGTGGCCGAAGCCGTCGGCGAAGCCCTTGCAGCGGCGGGTCAGAGCGATCTGGCCGACCTCCTGATTGAGGCAGACGCCCTCGGTTGCCCCGAGTTTGGCGAAGCGCTTGCCGGCCTCGACGCCGCCCGCGTAATTGCCCTCGCCGATATACATCATGGTCCCGAGAGTCTTGCCGGGGCCGCTGCCGGCATTCATGGTGATGACCGGAATGTCGTCAGCCACCGCCTGCTTGATCGCCGGACCGAGCGCCGCCGCATCGGGGATGGTGACGACGATGCCGGCCGGCCTGCGGTTGATCGCCGCCTGGATCAGGTTCGCCATCTGCACCATGTTGAACGTATTCGGCGCGCGATAGACGAGATTGACATCGAGTTCCTTCGCGGCGAGATCGGCACCGTTGATGATCCGGGTCCAGAACGGATCCACGGCCTCGCCATGGGTGACCATGACGATGGTGATCCGTTTTGTCACCGGCGCGGCCGCGCGGGCCTGGCTCAATCCGAGTGTCAGTGCCGCCGCGCCGAGGGCGCAGGTAAGCAATGTCCTGAAGCGTTTCATCGTGTGGTTCCTCCCTTGATAAAAATTTATTCCTTGTCAGACCATGCCGGCGAGTTCCGCGGAAACTTCCTGCAACTCCTTGCCGCCCGCCATCAGCGTCTGCAATTCGTCGATCGTGATCGCGGCCTTCGCCGCATCGGCGATGCTGCGTCCGCGGTTGAGAACGGTGAAATGATCGCCGACCGCGTAGGCATGGCGCACATTGTGGGTAATGAAGATGACGCCGAGGTCTTTCGCTCTCACCTGCCCGATGTATTTCAGCACCATCGAGGTCTGGGCAACGCCGAGCGCCGAAGTCGGTTCGTCGAGGATCAGCACCTTCGCACCGAAATAGACCGCGCGCGCGATCGCGACGCATTGCCGCTCGCCGCCCGAGAGCGTGCCGACCGCCTGGGTCGGGTCGCGCACGTCGATGCCGATGCGCAGCATCTCGTCATGAACGATCCGGTCGCATTCATGAAGCGGCATCCGGCTGAACGGCCATGTGCCGCGCACCGGTTCACGGCCCATGAAGAAATTGCGGGTGATCGAGATCAGCGGGATCATCGCCAGATCCTGATAGACCGTGGCGATTCCGGCATCGAGCGCATCGCGCGGGGTCGTGAAGGCGACCGGCTTGCCGTTGACCAGAAATTCGCCCTCGGTCGGCCGGTGCACGCCGGACAGGGTCTTGATCAGGGTCGATTTGCCGGCACCGTTATCGCCGAGCAGGCAGAGCACCTCGCCGGCATGAACACGCAGCGAAACTCCGGCGAGCGCGATGACATGGCCGAACCGCTTTTGCAGGTTGCGCACCTCGATCAGCGGCGTGCCGTCCATGCTCAGCGCTCCCCGGTGACGCGCCGGCGCAGCGCGTTGTTGAACATCACCGCGATCAGAAGCATTGCCCCGAGAAAGACCTTGAACCAGTCGGTGTCGATGTCGGTATAGGTCAGGCCGATCTCGACCGTTCCGAAAATCAGCGCGCCGAAGAACGTGCCGATCGCCGAACCGTAGCCGCCATTGAGCAGGCAGCCGCCGACCACGGCGGCGATGATCGCTTCCAGTTCGAGCTGATAGCCGCGCAGGGCGTCGGTCGATGCTGTGTTGAGCGAGGTGATGATCGCGACCAGAGCGGAAGCCAGCGCCGTGCCGACGAACAGAAGGGTTTTCACCCGGTCGACCGGAACGCCGGAATTGCGCGCGGCATTGGCATCGCCGCCGGACGCGAAAATCCAGTTGCCGAAGCGCGTGCCGAGCAGAAGCCAGGTTGCGAAAGCGGTGATCGCCAGAAACCAGACGACCGAGACCGGAACGCCGTGAACCGAGGGCTGGCCGTTCGGCAGCTTCGCGATCATGCCGTGCGCCGTCATCCACGAAAACAGGCCGGTCGCGGTATCGCCGGAGAACAGGTGATCGACGAAGCCGGGCGTTGCCGGCTGGATACCCGAGAGTTCCGTGTTGCCGCCGGTCGCGAGCTTCAGGCCGACCAGCGACAGGCCGCGCAGGATAAACAGAAAGCCGAGTGTGACGATGAAGGAATTGAGTTTGGTGCGAATCACCAACTGTCCGTTGATAACACCGAAAATCGCCGCCATCGCCAGGGTTCCGATAATCGCGACGATCAGCGGCAGATGCAGGTTGACCAGAAGAACACCGAAAATCAGTCCGGCAAAAGCGACCATCGACCCGATCGACAGGTCGAACTCGCCGCCGATCATCAGGAGCGCCGCAGCGATCGACATGATACCGAGAACGGCGGCGGGGCGCAGCACGGTCATCAGCCCGGCGACGGTGAACATCGTGCCGCTGGCTGCGAAAATAAAAAACACGATGACCACGATCAGCCCCGCGACCGCGCCGAGTTCGGGGCGGCGCATCACCTGACGCAGCCAGGAGATATTGGCCAGCCGCTCATCCTGCACCGGCTTTTTCTCCGGTGCAGCCACGGTGTCGGGTGCCGTCATGCCCGGCGGTTCTCGCATGGCGGAAATCCGGCTGGTT
>DASVGZ010000118.1:0-4216 GCA_036379275.1 Acidiphilium sp.
ATGCGCGTGCTCGACCTGAAAACCCTCACCGAGGCGTCGCAGAGCCTCGGCGCCGGCTGGAACACGCTGATCTTCCGCGTCGTGGTGCCGAACCTGACCACGGCGCTGATCGGCGCGGCGCTGCTGACCATCGCGATCGTGATGGGCGAGTTCACCTTCGCCAATATCCTGCTGTTCAACACCTTCGCGGTCTATATCGACTATATCGGCGGAACCTCGGCGACCCAGGCCGCCGCGCTCACCCTGCTGAGCTTCCTGATCACCTGGCTCGCCATGCTCGGCGTCCTGTTCACCGGGCGCGCATCGGGGCGGCAGGTCGAGGTCGGGGGGGCGCGCTGATGGCCTATCTGCATCTCGACAACATCGCGAAACGCTATGGCGCGCGCACTGTCCTGCACGACATCGCGCTCGATCTCACCAAGGGCGAGTTCGTCTCGCTGCTCGGCCCGTCCGGTTGCGGCAAGACCACCCTTCTGCGCATCGTCGCCGGCTTCGAATACCCCGATCAGGGCCAACTTTTGCTCGACGGCAAGGACATCACCGGAACCCCGCCGGCGCGGCGGCAGATGGGCATGGTGTTCCAAGCCTATTCGCTGTTCCCGAACATGACGGCGGAGGAAAACGTCCGTTTCGGGCTCCGGGTGCGCAAGCAGAGCGGTGCGGCCCAGCAGAAGCGGGCGACCGAACTGCTCGATCTGGTCGGCCTTGCCGAGCACATGCAGAAATATCCGCACCAGCTTTCGGGCGGCCAGCAGCAGCGCGTCGCCCTCGCCCGCGCACTCGCGATCAGCCCGGCGCTGCTCCTGCTCGACGAGCCGCTTTCCGCGCTCGACGCCAAGGTGCGGGTGCAGTTGCGCGACGAAATCCGCCGCATCCAGCAGGAAACCGGTATCACCACCCTGTTCGTCACCCACGATCAGGAGGAGGCGCTGTCGATCTCCGATCGGGTCGTGGTGATGCGTGAGGGCGCGCTCGCCCAGGTCGGCGATCCGGCCTCGATCTACGGTGAGCCGGCCAATATCTTCGTCGCCCGGTTCGTCGGCGCGGTCGCCGAACTGCCGGGCGTGGTGGTCGACGGCGTCAACGGAATCGTCGAAATCCTCGGTCGCGCGGTGCCGGCGGTGCGGGCGCGCGGCATGAAGGACGGCACCCGCGTGCATTTCCTGCTGCGCCCGGAAGCCGTCCGGCTCGGCACAACGCCAGGCGACGGGCTGCTGTCAGGCAGGGTGGTGGCGCGCACCTTCTTCGGCGCGCTGACCAGCCTGCGCGTCGATATCGGCGAGGCCGGGGTCGCGCTCACCGCGGCGATGCCGAGCGACGAAGCTGGCCAGATCGCCCCCGGCAGTCCAGTATCGGTCTCCTGGGATGCCGACGCGCCCAGGCTGCTCGTCATGACATGAGTAGCGGTTTCATACCCGGATAAGCTTCGATGTACGGCTACGGCCTGATCCTTCTCGACCTCGCCGGCGCTGTCGCCCTGCTGCTCTGGGGTGTGCGGATGGTGCAGACCGGAGTGCAGCGCGCGTTCGGCGCGCGCCTCCGGGCGTTTCTCGATCGCGGCCTGCGCAACCGGCTCACCGCCTTTCTCGCCGGCGTCGGCGTGACCGCGATCCTGCAAAGCAGCACGGCGACCGGATTGATGGTGACCGGCTTCGCCGCCGACAGTCTGGTCGGCCTGGTTCCCGCCCTCGCGGTGATGCTCGGCGCCAATGTCGGCACCACGCTGATCGTCCAGGTCCTGTCGTTCAACGTCACCGCTGTCGCGCCGATCCTGATCCTGATCGGCGTGGTGATGTTCCGCAAAATGACCGCCGGGCCGCGCGATTTCGGCCGGGTGATGATCGGGCTCGGGCTGGTGCTGATGGCGCTGAGCCAGTTCGTCGGGATGCTCGCGCCCTACGAGCATGTCAGCGGGCTGCGCACGGCACTGCTCGCGATCACCGCCTATCCGCTGATCGACGTTGCGGTTGCCGCCATCGTCACCTGGGCGGCGCATTCATCAGTGGCGATCGTTCTGGTCATCATGTCCTTCGCGGCGCGCGGGACGATCCCGGTCGAGGCGGCGCTGGCGCTGGTTCTCGGCGCCAATCTCGGCACCGCGATCAACCCGCTGCTCGAAGGCGCCGCCGGCGACGATCCGGCGGCAAAGCGCCTGCCGGCCGGCAACCTGCTGAACCGGGCGATCGGCGTGGTGATCGCCCTGCCGCTGCTGCCTCTGCTCACGCGGGCGATGGAAGCGCTCGAGCCCGACCCGTCGCGCGCGGTCGCTGATTTCCATACGCTGTTCAATCTCGTGCTCGCGGTCGCGTTCTTCCCGATCCTTGCACCCTACGCCACCCTGATGCGCCGCCTTCTGCCGGTGCGGGTGAACCAGGCAGACCCGGCGGTGCCGCAATATCTCGACACCTCCGCCGCCGAGACCCCGTTCGTCGCCCTCGGCGGAGCCGCGCGCGAGGCGCTGCGTCTCGCCGATGTTCTGGGCACGATGCTGGCCGGCCTGCGCAAGCTGATCGAGAAAAGCGACCGAAGGCAACTGGCGGAAACCCGCGCCCTCGACGACATACTCGACAGACTGAACACCGCGATCAAATCCTATGTCGTTGCCCTCGACCCCGCCGCGATGACCAACGCCGACCACAAGCGGGCGATGGAGATCCTTCACTTCGCCACCAACATGGAACAGGCCGGCGATGTCGTGGATCGCAACCTGCTCGGCATCATCTCGAAAAAAATCAAGCGTGGCCTTGCCTTCTCACCCGACGGACAGGCCGAACTGCTCGGCGCGGTCGACCGGCTGATCGGCAATGTCCGCACCGCCGCCTCGCTGTTCGTGCGCGACGACGCGCGCCTCGCCCGCAAACTCGCCGCCGAAAAGCAGGAATTCCGCAATATCGAGGCCAGCGCCACCGAATCGCATTTCCAGCGCCTGCGCGCCGGCCGGACCGACAGCGCCGAGACCAGTTCGCTCCATCTCGACATGCTGAGCGACCTCAAGCGGGTGAACGCCCATCTGGTCGCCGCCGCCGCCTATCCGGTTCTGGAAAGCAAGGGCGAATTGCTGGCGAGCCGCCTGCGCCAGGACGACACCGAACCCGATTCATCCGACCCCGAACCATCCAGAGAGGCACAGGAATGATCTGCTCCCCGCCCCGCTCCTTGCTGCACGGCAGGGCTGAACCATGATCCCCCAGGGCGCGATCGCGGCGGCGATCGAGGCCGCCGATGCGGCGGGTGCGGTGATCCGGCCCTATTTCCGCTCCGGCCTCAATGCAGACGACAAGGCCGACGAAAGCCCGGTCACCCTGGCCGACCGCGCCGCCGAACAGGCGATCCGCGCCGTTCTCGGCCGGCATTTTCCGGATTTCGGCATGATCGGCGAGGAGTTGGGCGAGCAGCGCCAGGGCCGTTTCACCTGGGT
Organism: Acidiphilium sp.; assembly: GCA_036379275.1. Taxonomy (GTDB): domain Bacteria; phylum Pseudomonadota; class Alphaproteobacteria; order Acetobacterales; family Acetobacteraceae; genus Acidiphilium. The sequence goes on from DASVGZ010000118.1 coordinate 3,419, forward strand.
GATCGACCCGATCGACGGCACCCGCGAATTCATCACCGGCCGGCCGACCTTCGTAACCCTGATCGCGCTGGCCGAGGATGGCGTGCCGGTTCTCGGCCTGATCGACCAGCCGGTCATCGGCGAGCGCTGGGTCGCGGCGGAACAAAAACTCGATTTCACCAGCCGGCTCGGCGGCAAGCCCGGCTGTCGCAAGCGCGCGAAACTGGCCGAGGCGGAACTCTCCTGCACCGGGCCGGAATGGTTCACCGCCGGGCAGAACGCCGCCTTCGCCCGTCTCGCCTCGGCCTGCCGGCGCAATTCCTGGGGCGACGACGCCTATGCCGCCGGGCTGGTCGCTCTGGGCGCGATCGACGTGATCGCCGAGGCCGGGCACAAGCCCTGGGACTGGGCGGCCTCGGTTCCGGTGATCGCCGCGACCGGCGGGACGATGTGCGACTGGGCCGGACAATCTCTCAACCTCGATATGAAAACCGACGGTACGATGCTGATTCTCGGCGATCCCGCGCTGCGCGACGCGGCGCTCGCCGCACTGAAAGGCTCCTTATGCTGATCGCCCACCTGACCGACCTGCATATCCGCCCGTTCGGGCTTGCCGCCAACCGGGTGGTCGAGACCAATGCGATGGCCGAGCGGGCGCTGCGCCAGCTTGCCAGCCTGACCCCGAAGCCGGATGCGGTCATCATCACCGGCGACCTGACAGAGAACGGCCGCCCCGAGGAATACGCGCAGTTCCGCCGCCTGTTCGAAAACCGCCTGTCCTGCCCGGTCTATGTCGGGCTCGGCAATCACGACCGGCGC
>DASVGZ010000119.1:0-2097 GCA_036379275.1 Acidiphilium sp.
GTCGCACGGCGGCGCCGGATCGGCCCCGAGAATGGTCACTGCCCCCCGATACCCCTCCCGCCTCAGAGTGATCGCGGCGGAATGCCCCGCCGCGCCGCCACCGACAATGACGACCGACTCCGGGTGTTTCGCACCGGAAGCCTCCGGTTGCGCCGGCGCCACGGCCTCGCGTGCAATCGCACGTCCGTCGCGCTGCTCGACCCGCCAGCATCTGACACCGGACAGGGCCGGCGCGCGAAGCACCTCACCCGTGCGCAGGCTGAAACAGGCGTGATGCCAGGGGCAGCGGATCGTGCCGCCGACAACAAGGCCATCGGCCAGCGGCGCACCGTAATGGGTGCAGGTCGCGCCGATCGCGAAAACCTCGCCGCCGTGGCGCGCGAGAAGCGCCGGCTCGCCGCCGACATGCCCGCTCACCATGCCGCCATCGGGAATCTCCGTCAGCGGAAACCCTGCGGTGAAATCGGGACCATCCTGCGACGAGGGTTCGGCCATCATGTCTCTCCATTCGGAAATTACCGGACGGCGGCACAGGAAAGCGAGGTCGTCGACCGCTTCGCATCAATGTCGTTGCACATGATAGGCGCCGTTCCGGTCAGGGAGCAAATGGCGGGGGACAAATCACCGGAGTCGAATTTTTTCTTCCTTGGCTATGGCGATGAAAGCGCGAAGCGCGGGCGGAACGTGCCGACGGCTGGAATAATAAAGCCGGGGGCCATCGAAGCCCGGCCACCAGTCTTCGAGAACCGGCACGAGCCGTCCGGCGGCGAATTCCGGGGCGAGCCAGTTCTCGAAGGTGCAGACGATGCCCAGCCCCGCGACCGCCGCGCCGATCGCGGCAAGGCCGGCTCCGGCGGTGACGGTCAGCCGCGCCTCGGGGTCCACCCGGACAATCTCGCCCCCCCGCGCGAAGTCCCAGGGCACCAGAACGCCGCTCGGAAACCGGCTGCGGATGCAGGCGTGGCGAAGCAGATCGCGCGGATGCGCCGGCGCGCCGTGTTCGGCGAGCCAGCCGGGCGACGCGGCGGCGGCACCGCGCTGCACCGGCGGGCCGACCGGCACCGCGATCACGTCTCCGGCAAGGGATTCGCCATAGCGGATGCCGGCGTCGCACCCTGCCGCGATAAAATCGACGAAATTTTCCTCGACCACGAGTTCCAGATCGACCTCGGGCCAGGCGCGCAGAAACCGCTCGACGATCGGCGGCAGAATATCGATCATCACCGCGCCGGGAACGTTCAGCCTGAGCGTGCCGCGCGGGGCCGAGCCGAGCCAGGTCGCGGTGTCGAGCGCGGCGCCGATCTCCGCCATCGCGGGCTCCAGCCGGTCCGCGAGGGTTTTGCCCGCCTCGGTCAGGGTCACGCTTCGGGTGGTGCGGTGAAGCAGGCGAACTTCGAGCCGCGTTTCCAGTCGCTCCACCGTCTCGCTCACTGTCGAGGCGGAAAGATCGAGCCGCCGCGCCGCCGCACGGAAGCCACCGGTTCCGGCAACGGCGATGAAAACGGCGAGATCGTCGAGTTGCGGCATGGCGAATCCAGCGTTCGAAATTCCGGACACCATGTCCGGAACGAGCAAGCTTATCCGATCAGACCGCCGGGTCCAGATAAGGCAACGAACAGCAAGGAGCATCGATCCATGAGCCAGACCGCACCCCCTCTCGCCGCCGCCAGCGGCCGGTTCACATTCCCCGGCACCGGTATCGGCGTGAACCGGATGGGCTACGGCGCGATGCAACTCGCCGGCCCGCATGTCTTCGGGCCGCCGAAGGACGAGACGGCGGCGATCGCGGTACTGCGCGAAGCGGTAAAACTGGGTGTCGACCACGTCGACACCAGCGATTTCTATGGCCCGCACGTCACCAACCGGATCATCCGCACGGCGCTATACCCCTATACCGGGGTCACGCTGGTCACCAAGCTCGGCGCCCGCCGGGACGATGCGGGCAACTGGCTGCCCGACCTCGGTCCGGACGGGCTGACACGCGGGATCGAGGACAATCTACGCAATCTCGATGTCGGCCATATCGACATCGTCAACCTGCGCATCATGGACCCGGATAGCGACATCGCCGGCCCGGTCGCGACGATGCGGCGCCTG
>DASVGZ010000120.1:0-7738 GCA_036379275.1 Acidiphilium sp.
GCCGGTGTCGGCCCCGAAGGTGGCGCCGGTGCGGCCGGTCTACGGTCACGCTCTGCCCCGGACCCGCCCGGCCGCGGCGCGGACGATACCCGCTCCGGCCCCGGCTCTGCCCGACCAGCCGGGCGTGCCCGACCCTTCGGCGGGATTTCTCGGTTTCGGCAACCATTCCTGACCGTTGACCGGGAACCGGATCGTCGAACACGGTCCGGTTATCGAAATATATTGCCATCGAATGAACGGAACGCGATAGTACCGTCACGCGGCGTGATTCGCTGTGCCGCAAAAAATACATGGAGGAGTTATGTCAGTGACCAATCCTGCTCCGCTCGGACTGTTCGGCTTCGCCACGACGACCTGGCTGCTCAGTATGATCAATGCCGGGTTCTTCTCCGGCACATCGGTGCCGATGGTTCTCGCCATGGCGATTGCCTTCGGCGGCACGGCGCAATTCGTCGCCGGATTGATGGAGGTGCGCAACGGTAATACGTTCGGCTTCGTCGCGTTCTGCTCCTACGGTGCGTTCTGGTGGAGCTTCGCGCTGTTCATCGAACTGTTTTCGAAGGGCGTTCCTGGCGATTTCATTGGCTGGTACCTGTTCGTCTGGGGCGTGTTCACCTTTGTGATGTGGATCGCGAGCTTCGCCCTGAACCGGGCGGTGTTCATGATCTTCCTCACGCTGTGGATCACCTATCTTCTGCTCGCCCTGGGGATCTGGCTTGGGGCACCGACTCTGACCGTTGCCGGCGGCTATATCGGTCTGCTCTGCGCCCTGTGCGCGGCCTATACGGCGGCGGCGGATATCATCAACATCACCCATGGAAGGGCGATCCTGCCGGTCGGGCCGAGAATCTCCGAGCCGGCGACCCCCAAGATCGCCTGAGTTTCCGGCTGGTCGATACGAACCGGCGTCGGCCTCTGGTCGGCGCCGGTCTTTGTTGGGGTCAAGCCTCGAAGAGCGGAAAATTCAGAACTGGAAGTTCAGGCGATATCTTTTATCTCGCGAAGATAATATCGACGGGGGTTGGCCTGTCTGTCCTCGAAATAGATTTGCGACAAAAAGCTCCATTGTCTGGATGTTTTGCTGCGGATGCCCATCGTGGTCGATTTGAGAACACCCTGCCCATATTCGAAACGGTAGGCACTGGGGTTGAAGGCCGTTCCGAAAGTCGCTCCCATGACGAATCGAAGAGTGGTGTCCTGCTGGTTCTGGTTGCCGCCGAGATTTGAGTGATAAATCAACCGGGAGCCGTCCGGAGCGGCGTTGCCGACGCCGAGTGAGCAACCATCCATGGTGGCCGTGAACATGAAATCCGCCCGGTTCGAGACAGTCGTGCCCAGGGTGTCGTTCTGTCGATAAGGGCAGAAATAGGCATTGAACGTGCGGCCATCCGGTATCACGCCTGGCAGCGCTCCCACCATCCCCTGCGGAACCGCGAAATAGAGACCCAGCGTTCTGCCCATTTGGCGAGCCTCGCCCTGCTGGGCCGGTTTGGTAACGAACGTCATCGTTTCGATCCGCGCGTTCAGGGGATCGTGTTCGATCCCGTCGAAGCCAACGACGATGATGTTGTTTTCCAGGAAACCGAGCGGGCTTTGAAGGAATTGACCGACAGCGGTCATGGTCCGTTTCCTCTCGAGAGATTGCCCTGATGCTCGAGCGTTGTTCGAAAACGTGCGAACAACCGGTCGCGCCAGGCTACAGGCCATTCAGGGGTTTGCCGATTGACAATCGATGGAAGGATGATGTGGGGAAAATCCCCGGCGCCTGGGGCGCCGGGGGAGCAGAAAATCAGCTCATTTTCATGGTCTTGAGGTCGAAGTTCACTACGGTCTGGGTGCCCTGCGTGCCGTCGTCCTTCATCGGGATGGAGACGAAGCTGATCGACGAATAGTTGAGCGAGAGGGCTTCGCTCGGCTGGTCGCCGCCGGAGGACATGCTGAGGCCGGACAGGATGACATCCTTCATCTTCACTTCGAGATACTTGTCGCCACCCGTGCCGTCCGTCTTGGTGCGGACGAAAACGATATCGACATCCTTCACTTCGCCCTTCAGAGCCTCCTTCAGCAAGTCCGGGCTGGCGATGTCATAGGCCTTGCTGACATTGATTTCCGACAGGCTCGGCAGGCTCGATTCACGGCCCTGGCCGCTGCCCGACTGCATCGAGACGCCGCGGCCCACACCCCACTGGAAGCTGTGGAGTTCGATATAATCCTTGTAGCCCTCGGTCGTCACGTCGCCGTTGATCGAGCCATATTTCATGTAGACAGCCATAGTCGCTCTCCTGTTGTTTGGTTGGGAATCTAGCCAAGCTCGTAGCGGAACGACCCTTGCGGATCGATGCCGACAGTCACGCGGGAAATCGTCTCGCCGTCCGCCAGCCGGGCCAGCACTTCGGCCGACAATTCAGGCAGCAGACTGCGCGAGAGGATGTTTTCCACGTTCCGCGCGCCGGACGAGCCTTCCTTGCAGCGCGCGGCGATGGTCTCGACCAGTTCGGGGGCATAGTCGAAGCTCGCCTTGTAGGATTCGCGAACCCTTCGTGCGATCCGGTTGAGTTGAAGTCCGACGATCTGGCGGATCACCGAGTCCGACAGCGGGAAGTATGGCACCAGAGTCACCCGGCCAAGAAAGGCTGGTTTGAAATACTTCATCAGCTCGGGACGCAGCGCCTCGGCAAGACCGGCCGCGTCCGGCGCGGTGTCGGGATCGGCAAACAGCTTGTCGATCAGGTCGGTGCCGGCGTTCGAGGTCATGATGATGACGGTGTTCTTGAAATCGATGTCGCGGCCCTCGCCGTCCTTCATGTTGCCCTTGTCGAACACCTGGAAGAACACGTCCTGCACGCCGGGATGGGCTTTCTCCATCTCGTCGAGCAAGATCACCGAATAGGGCCGGCGGCGCACCGCCTCGGTCAGCACGCCGCCCTCGCCATAGCCGACATAGCCGGGCGGGCTGCCCATCAGGAGCGAGACTTTATGCTCCTCCTTGAACTCGGTCATGTTGATCGTGGTGATGTTCTGCTCGCCGCCATAGAGAAGATCGGCCAGGGTCAGCGCGGTCTCGGTCTTGCCGGTGCCCGAGGTGCCGACCATGAGGAACACGCCGATCGGCTTGCGCGGGTCGGTCAGACGGGCGCGGGAGGTGCGGATCGCCTGGGCGACGGCCTCCAGCGCGTGCGGCTGGCCGACGATGCGCTTCTCCATCGCCTCTCGCAGATTGAGCACCGTGTTGATTTCGTCGGATTGCATCCGTCCGGCGGGAATCCCGGTCCAGCTTTCGACGATTTCCGCGACCGCCTGCCCGTCGACCACAGGGAAGACCAGCGGAGTCTCCCCTTGAAGGGTCTTGAGCGCTGTGCTGCATTCGGCGAGTTCGGTGCGCAGCGCGTCGGCATCTCCGGCGGCACTGCCTCCGGCTTCGGCGGGAGCGGGTGCTTCGAGCCTGCCGCGCAGTTCGGCGATACGTGCGGCGAGGGTTTTCTCCTCGGCATAACGCGCGGTGAGAGCGTCGAGTTCTCCGGTCAGTCGTGCGCGTTCCTCGGCGAGTTCACCGCGCCGTGCCGCATGGTCGCCGCCGCTCGCCATCTCGCGATCGAGAATGCCGGTCTCGGTGTCGATCAGGGCGATGCGACGCTTGCGATCCTCGATCAGCGCCGGCTCGGTCATCTGGCTCATGGCGACCCGCGCGCAGGCGGTATCGATCAGGGAGATTGCCTTGTCCGGCAACTGGCGCGACGGGATGTAGCGCGCGGAAAGCCGCACCGCCTCGCTGACCGCCTCATCGAGAATCCGCACCTTGTGATGTTTTTCCAGCGTGCCGACCAGGCCGCGGATCATCGCGGTCGCCATCGGTTCGGTTGGTTCCTCGACCTTCACCACCTGGAAGCGGCGGGTGAGGGCGGCATCGCGCTCGAAATACTTCTTGTATTCGGCCCAGGTGGTCGCCGCGATGGTGCGCAACTCGCCGCGCGCGAGCGCGGGCTTCAGGATGTTCGCGGCGTCGCCCTGGCCGGCCGCGCCACCGGCGCCGATCAGCGTATGCGCCTCATCGATGAACAGGACGATCGGTTTCGGCGATGCCTTCACCTCGTCGATGACCGATTTCAGTCGGTTCTCGAATTCGCCCTTCACCCCGGCACCAGCCTGAAGCAGGGTCATGTCGAGAGTGCGGATGGTGACCGGCTTCAGCGCATCCGGCACGTCGCCTTCGGCGATTTTCAGCGCCAGCCCCTCGACCACGGCAGTCTTGCCGACCCCTGCCTCGCCGGTGAAGATCGGGTTGTTCTGGCGCCTGCGGGTCAGAATGTCGATTGCCTGGCGGATTTCCGAATCGCGGCCGAGAATCGGGTCGATCTTGCCCGCGCGCGCCCGCGCGGTCAGATCGTCGGTGAACTGATCGAGTGCTGCCGAACCACCAGGGCGCGGCACGCCATCCTCGCCCGGGGCAACCGGCGCGCCATCGGCCGCGAGGGTCGCGCCTTGCATCTCGATGGAATTCGCGGTGATCGCGGCGAAGTCGCGCTTCAGCGCATCCGGCTGGATTTTCAACAACTGGCTGGAGGCCGCGTGCGCGCGGCGGGCGAGCCCCTCATCGGCGAGCAGTGCCCAGAGCAGATGGCCCGAACGGGTGCGCGACAGCCCGTGCTCGACCGAGGCGAGCAGCCAGGCCTGTTTGGCGAGGTCGACGATATCGGGTGCAAGCGCAGGCGCGCGCGAATTGCCGGTTTTCATCCGGTCGAGCCCGCGGTTGAGATCGACCATGAATCGCCCGTGATCGATATCGTAATGGCGCAGGATCAACGGGATGTCAGTATCGGTGCCGTCGGCGAGCTTGAGCAGCCAGTGTTCGAGTTCGACGTTGTAGTGGCTGCGCGACAGGGTCAGCCCGGCTGCGGCCTCGAGACTGCGGCGGCAGTGATCGTTCAGCCGTGCGATCAGCGATTTCAGATCAATCGCAGCCATGGACATCCCTCTCAAAGTTTACGGACCGGTAATTTTTCAAGCGTGCGTTCCGGCGCACGAATGGTCACGGTCGATGTTATGTGTTAATGGTTGACTTGTCCAGACTGGGGCCGGAAAGCCTTGCATCAAAAAGCGTCGATGTCGTTTGAATTTGTTAAGAATGGAGCCGCGCTGGGATGGCGTTCGACATTACGGTTTTGTTAGAACCGATCGAAGGCGAGGTGCCGTGCGGCGCCGACCTGCGCGCGGACTATTCGCCGCAATCGCTTTATTACCGGATGCGCGACGCCCGATCCGATGCCCGGGCGGCCGAGCGGGCGGCCGACGCCGATCCGTCGCTGGAGCAGGATGCCTCGCAGCATTGGCGGAGCGTTCTCAAACTCGCGGAAACGGCATTCGGAACCACCCGCGACCTTGAGGTCGCGGCCTGGATGACCGAGGCGCTGCTGCGCGAGGAGGGACTCGCCGGCCTCACCCAAGGCGCGCAACTGATCGACGGGCTTGCGCGGGGATTCTGGGACGGGCTCTACCCGCTCCCCGACGAGGACGGGATGGAGACGCGGATTGCACCGGTCTCGGGCCTGAACGGGGTGGGCGGCGACGGCACGTTGATGCAACCTTTGCGCAAGCTGGAACTGTTCAGCACCCCGGACGGCACGCCGGTGCCGCTGTTCCAGTTCCAGCAATCCGAGGAGACCGCCGGGCTTGGCGACGAGAAGCGCAAGGCCGCGCGGATCGCGGCGGGGGTTCCCGAATTCGCCAAGCTCGAGATCGCGGCGCGCGCCAGCGGTGGAGCGCACTTCGCCGCCCTGCTGCGGGCGGCGCAGGGGGCGCTGTCGACATGGACCGCAATGGCGGCGTCGCTCGACGCGGTGGCCGGCGCCGATTCGCCGCCGACCGGGCGGATCGCCGAACTGCTCGACCAGATCATCGCGATCGCCCGACGCTATGCGCCTGCCGTGGTGGCCGAGGCGCCGGTGGAACCCGAAACCGAGGAAGGAGGCGACGTGGCTTCTGCCCCCGAAATATCTGGCGGTGCCGCACAGGTGCGCGGGCCGGTGCGCACGCGCGAGGACGCGCTGCGCCAACTTGCCGAGATCGCCGAGTTTTTCCGCCGCGCCGAGCCGCAATCGCCGATTTCGATGACCATCGACGAGGCGATCCGCCGCGCCCGCCTGTCCTGGCCGGAACTGATCGAGGATATCCTGACCGATGCCGCGGTGCGGCAGACGATGCTCACGGCTCTCGGGATAAAGCCGGTGTCCTGAACACGATTCCGTAGTGATAGGGCGGCAGTTCGACGATCGCCGTCTTGGTGAATCCTTCCGGTTCGACCACAGCACCCACCGCATCCGGTGTCATCCGCATCGCGGTCGCCGGGCCGCGCGGCTTGCCGAGAACGGTTGTGGTTTCCCGGTCGAGCCGGTGCCAGTTGATTATTGCGAATATCCCGCCCGGCCGCAGCACGGTGCGAACCGCGCGGGCGAGGCCGGCCTGATCCGGCACGCCGTGAAACGTGTTCGCTATCAGAACGCAATCGACCGGCACATCGATGCAGCCGGCAAGGTCGCGCGCATCGGTGCGGATCCAGCGTGTCACCGAAACACCCTGCCGTTCTGCCTCGGCTTTGGCCTGTTCGAGCATCGCGGGGTCGAGATCGAGCGCCTGCACGCGCCCGCCGGTGAGCTTCGCCAGAGCCGAGGTGAAATAACCGTCGCCACAGCAGAGATCGAGAACCGCCATGCCCGTCGCGATGCCGATTTGCCGCAACGTGGCGGCTGGATCTGGCCAGAGTGCCGCCCACCAGTCGCGATCGGGCATCGAGGTCGCGGGAAAACTGCTTTCCATTATCGGCCGCCGGGCGCGGACAACTCGGTGACCAGACGGAACGAGGCGGCGATGTCGTCGAGCTGATAATGCGGCTGGAGCAGGATGGTACAGCCGAACGAGCCGGGTTTCGCCGGCAGTTCGCGCACCTCGACCGAGGCATCGAGCAGAGGATAGCGCGCCCGCGTTTCCGGCCCGGCATCGCGATTGGCATTGGTGTAACGGCGCAGCCAGTTCCCGAGTTCACGCTGGATTTCGGCGGCGGTACGGAACGCGCCGGTCATGTCCCGTCCCATCACCTTGATGAAATGGGCGAAGCGGGAGACGCAGATGATGGTGTTGAACTGTGCCGAGAGGCGTGCGTTCGCATCTGCTGCCTCGCCGCGCGGGCCGGAATAGCGGCGCGGGGTTTGCAGGCTGCGCGCTGCACCTAGAACGGTCTGGCCACCGAAACTGAGGGTCGAGAGCGCCATCAGCCCGGCATCGATCAGGGCGCGCTCCTGGGTGTCGGTCAAGGCAATCTCGGTTTCGAACCGGTCGAGTCCCTCCGGGGGATCGGGCGAGAAAAGCGGTGCGGTGCCGGTCTCGATCAAGCCACTGCCCGGCCAGTCCTGAATGTAACCGCGCATGTCGGCCGGCCAGTCGTAGGTCGCCATCGCACGGCCGACCGCGTGGGCGATGGCGTAGCCGGCGGCGAACCAGACGACGTCGTCCGCCATGTCGGTCTCCTCGACATAGCGAAAGCCGCGCTGTGCAGCCGGTTCCTCGCCCCAGGGCGGACGGGCTCGCAGGCGCGGCAGGGCAATGCCGATGAAACGCATGTCATCGCGGTTGCCGAGATTGCGGAAGCGCTGATACTCGGGGCCGGAAAACACCGCCGTCGGGTTCAGCACGCCGGAAAGCTCATCGATCCGGTCGACGCCGAACAGTGCGGGCGCGGCGCCGAACA
>DASVGZ010000121.1:0-2978 GCA_036379275.1 Acidiphilium sp.
GACTTGGGACCGCCCGGAAATCGCTCCAGTGGAGCGATTTCAGCGACCGAGGCCCGCGAGGGCAATGGCCGAAGGCCGGGTAAGGGGCCTTCCGCCCAAGCACATGCCCCGCCTACTTCACCTCGTCGAGATCGACGTCGAGGATCGCCATGGTGAAGTTGTAGGAGCGGTCGCCATCTTCGTCGTCGACGAAGATCAGGCCCAGGAACTCGTCGCCGAGATAGACCTCGACGCTGTCGTTCTGTTTGTCGCGGGGGCGGACGTCGATCGCCCGGTTGCCGAACTTCTGCTGCAGGAATTTCTGCAGCTTGATGATTTCCGGGTGGTTCAAAAGCCTGCTCCTTGGCCCCGTCATGGGGCCGCCAAAAGGTCGTGCCCCGGGAATGCCGGGATCGCGGGCCGCCGTCAACCCGTGAGGTCGGCGACCATGACGACTTGATCCATCACCGACGCCGGCTGGGCGCAGCCCGCTTCGCCCACGATCTTCGCCGGCACGCCGGCGACCGTCACCCGCGGCGGCACCGGTTTGACCACGACCGACCCCGCGGCAATCCGCGCGCAGTCGCCGACCGTGATATTGCCGAGGACGATCGCCCCGGCGCCGATCAGCACACCATTGCCGATCTTGGGGTGCCGGTCGCGATCGGACTTGCCGGTGCCGCCCAGCGTCACGCCCTGCATCATCGACACGTGGTCGCCGACGACCGCCGTCTCGCCGATGACGACGCCGGTGCCGTGGTCGAGCATGATGCCGCGGCCGATCCGCGCCAACGGGTTGATGTCGACCTGGAAGACTTGGCTCGCCCGGCTTTGCAGATAGAGCGCGAAATCGCGCCGGCCGAGTTCCCATAGGGCGTGGGCGAAGCGGTGCGTCTGCACCGCCTGAAAGCCCTTGAAATAGAGCAGCGGCTCGATCGCGCGATGGCAGGCCGGATCGCGCTCGAATGTCGCGGCGAGGTCGACCCGCGCCGCCGTGCCGATTTCCGGCCGCGCGGCAACCGCCTCCCCGAACGCCTGGCGGATCAGGTCGGCCGACACATCGGAATGGTCGAGCCGCTCGGCCAGCCGGTGCGCCAGCGCCTCCTCGAAGCGCTCATAGCTCAGGATCGTGGAAACGACGAGCGAGGCCAGCGCCGGCTCGTCGGTGAGAATGGCACGCGCATCGGCGCGGATCGCCTCCCACACCGGATCGACGGCACTCAATCCCGCCGCTTCGCGCGACTGCTTCTGCGGATGGCTGGTCATGGAGGGGTCACCGGCTCTTATCGTCGTATTGCGATATAGGGCAAAACGCGTCTCAAGACCAATCCCGCCGGAGCAATTTGGTTCACGGAATCGATTCCGCGGCTTGACGTTGCCGAATCGCGTCGACCTCGCGACTCTGTCCCCTTGCCTACTCCGCCAGAAACGCCAGCGCCGCCGCCTTGAATGCGGGATCGCCGGTCGCGCGCATGTGATCGCGGCGGGGGATGGTGAACGCCGTGCCGCGCGGCAGGAGCGCCGCCAGCGGGTCGGGCGAGCCGGCCATCTCGTCTTCCTCGCCGACCGCGACCAGCACCGGCGCCGCGATTTGGCGCACCTCGGCCTCCGGCATCGGCTCGCGCGAATTGATCATGCAGGCCGCGAGCGCCGCCCGGTCGGCGCCGGAGTGTTCGGCGAAGATCCGGAATTGCCGCCCTGCCCGGTCGGTGACGTCGCCGAGGCTCTCGGCGGTGAGCGCCGAAATGATCGCCTCCGAATCGGAAAGCCCGGTGACGAGCGTGATCCCCATGCCGCCGAAGATCGCCCGCGCCACCCGCTCCGGCGCCCGCCGCGCCAAAAACGCGGCGATCCGCGCGCCCATCGAATAGCCGATGACCGGCGCCCGCTCGATTTCCAGATGATCGAGCAGCCGGCGGGCGTCGTCGGCCATTTCGTGCGCGAAATAGAGGTTCGGATCGTAGAGCTTCTGCGATTTGCCGTGGCCGCGATTATCGAGCGCGACGACGCGATGGCCGGCCCCGGTCAGCGTCTCGACCCAGCCCGTCGACACCCAGTTGATCTCGACATTGGAGGCAAAGCCGTGGATCAGGAGGATCGGCGTGCCGGCTCCGAATACCTCGTAATTCAGCCGGATGCCGTCGGAGAGGAAATCGGGCATGGATAGCTCCTGGGGCAGGATGGTTCTGCCGGTCGGGAATGGGTAGTTCGGTTGCCTTTATCTGCGGCGTCATTTCAGCGAAAGCGGGAATCCCCGTTTACTAGCCGCATTCGGCCGTCCAAAAACAGGCTTTCCCGTTGTCGCGGAACTGACCCGGTGCCTTTGGCGCCCCCGAGTGAAACCCGGGCGGGCCGCGCCGCACCTACATTCGATCGGCAAAAGCTTTCAATCGCCTTTGCCCTTCGCTATTGTCGCCGCGCTTCAGGTACCGAACTTCAAGGTTTCTCCCGAATGGCCGAGCATAGCATTCCGCATTTCCACAACTCGCAAGGGCTCGATCTGATCGAGGTCGGCTCCAAGGAGTTCAAATGCGTCGGCGCGCTCCCGCCTTTCGACCATCCGCACATCTACATGGACATGGGCAAGGACAACGACATCGTCTGCCCTTATTGCTCGACGCACTACGTGTTCAACCCCGAGCTCAAGGCGGGGACCGCCGAGCCGGCCTCGGCGGTCTACGACGCCGAGCTCGCCTGACCGGCACCGACCGTGTCCGGTGGCGGCCGCACCGTCTATATCGCCGGAGCGGGCATCGCTGGATTGACGCTGGCGCTGGCGCTCGCCAAGTTCGGCGCCCCCGTCGTTGTGCTCGAGCGCAATGACGCGATCCAGGAATTCGGCGCCGGATTGCAGATCAGCCCCAATGCGCGGCGGGTTTTGAACCAGCTCGGCCTCGACCGGCAGGTCACGGCGCGCAGCTTCGAACCCGAGGGTATCGATCTCCTGAGCTTCGGCCGGCCGGCGCCGGTGATCACCCTGACGCTGGGCCAAACGATCC
>DASVGZ010000122.1:0-2228 GCA_036379275.1 Acidiphilium sp.
GTCGTTTTGCCGGCGCCGAGGAAGCCGGTGATGACGGAAACAGGAATCTTGGCCGCATTGGCGGCAGCAGTCTCAGGCATGGCGCAAACCCTCCGTGCGCGTTCATTGCGAATGACGCATGGGCCGGCGGATTGCCGGTCCGGCGTCAATTTCTCCTGGCCGCGCTCCCCGATAGCGAAAGCGGAAATCACTTTTGCCGGGAAACGCGCCCAGTTCGCCGGCAGGTCTCCTGGCTCGCGGCATCGAAGGTCTCGTCGGGTTCGAACGGAAAGTGGGGTCCACTGTTCCTCGAAGCGCTCCTTCACGCCCCGCATCGCCTTCCCGGACTTCTGGGGTCCAGTGGCAATGACGCGGGGCTCGCCGCTTACAGTTGCGGGGGCAGCCGGGGAATTCTACTGGGTCGCGCGCTCGTACCGGAAGGCCAGCTTCCCGAGCGCGTGCCGTTCGTCACCCCGTTCCCTGTTGGTCCCGAAGGAACCGGCGGTCCGATGGTTGGCACGGGGCGGGCCCGCGGTCAATCGCGCTGTTGAGGCGGGAGGTGGGGCCTGGCGATCCCCTGGACCCATTGCCGGCGTCATTCCCGCGCACGCGGGAATCCAGTTTTCTCACGCGCTGGGCCCCGCGGCCCGGAACTGGATTCCCGCCTTCGCGGGAATGACATTGTGGATTTTGTGAGCTGGATGCGACACCCCCCAGCGATCCCGGCCCCGCGTTGCAAGCGGCCGGCGGCCGGCCTATCTTTGAGGCATGAGCGAGACGGCCGACCTGACGCGCAACCAGCATCTGGTGCTCGACGCCCTCACCGGGGCGACGGGGCCGCTTTCGGCCTATGGCATTCTCGACCAGGTGCGCGGCGAGGGCATCAAGGCGCCGCTGCAGATTTACCGGGCGCTCGACAAGCTGGTCGAACTCGGGCTGGCGCACCGGCTCGAATCGCTCAACGCGTTCGTTGCCTGCGCCCACGCGGAAACGCATCACCACCAGGGTGTCGCCGCCTTCGCGATCTGCGACGTGTGCGGGCGGGTGGACGAATTCGCCGATGCCGTGGTCGAGGCGCGGCTCGCCGACTGGAGCGAGGCCAGTGGGTTCCGGGCGGAGCGGACGACGATCGAAATCCGCGGGCACTGCCGGGCGTGCGTCGCGGCGGGACGGTAGGGCTGTCTGGCCGAGGCGGTCCGCATGCAGTCAAGCCGAGTCGCTTCAGATCGCCCTCATCCTGAGCTTGTCGAAGGACGAGGGCGATCCGTCCGGTGAGCCCGCCTCGTGGTTCGACAGGCTCACCATGAGGCTCCGTGGGGTGAGCGGACCGCCGAAGGTTCAAGCTCTGCTGACGTTGTCGAGCACCCGCACCCACCGGATCATCTCCCCATCAACGCCATCGGAACTGATACCGGCCCGCGTAAAGTCATTGCGCTCCAGCACGCGCTGCGACGCGCTATTCGTGGGCGATGTTCGGGCAACCAACACACCTACCGACGGGTCATCCCTCGCGGCACGAATCATGGCGCTGACCGCGGCGGTCGCGTGGCCGCGCTTCCTGCGGCTCGCGGCGATCCCGAAGCCGATCTCGACTTCGCCGGCAGTTGGGGGCCAGAGATAGCCACATAAGCCGACCACCTCGCGGTTATGAACAATCATCCACGCGCCCCGGTCGTGAGCCTGCAATAATGCGGCGTTCATGGCGCGAATGATCCGCAAATTTTCTTCGCTGTCCACGCCGCCCGGCGGCAGGGTGAGAAGCGGCCGAGCCTGGCTTCTGCCCAGCATCCAGTCGAAATCCGCGTCTGTGGCAGGTTCCAGAGCGGTCAAGTGAGCGCCAATGGCGTCACACCACCGACACGGTTGCGTCGAGCGGCGGTTCGGCCGTTGGCACGGGCACGCGGCCTTCTTCGACGCCGTGGCAGGCGACCAGCGTCTTGCCGGCGGGGAGGAGACGCGGCAGTTCGGTGCGGCAGCGGGCGTTGGCGAAGGGGCAGCGCGGGTGGAAGGGGCAGCCGGGCGGCGGGTTGAACGGTGAGGGCAATTCGCCGGAGAGGCGCTGGCGCTCGCCGCGGCGGTCCGGATCGGCGATCGGGGTCGCGGCGAGGAGCGCCTGCGTATAGGGATGGCGCGGCGTGGCGAAGAGGGTTTCGGCGGGGGCGATTTCGACGCCGCGGCCGAGATACATCACCATGACGGTGTCGGCGACGTGGCGGATCACCGCCAGCGCGTGGCTGATGAAGACGTAG
>DASVGZ010000123.1:0-5024 GCA_036379275.1 Acidiphilium sp.
CTCCCGTTCTCGCTACTGCTGCCAATTGTCGGGATCGTTTTGGGCGGCGTAATCGCTGGCGTGCTGCACCACGGTGTGGTGCCGGAGCCCGTCGGACACGCCGGGTTTTGTGTTGCCTAAAGATGCCTCGCGCCGGGGCGCTCGGCCGCAGCAGCTCATTACCAAGAGATCGACGCACCCCTTCACCGGCAGTCGGGACACGCGGCGTGGTGGCGTAGTGCGCGCCATCGCGAAGACGTTTCGGAGTGAGCAGCGATATTCCGCTACGTTAAGTTGGGGCGTGGGCACACGCCAGTGATGCCAGCTTGCCGTTGGCAGAAGCGGGTTGTAGCCTGCGTGCACGATCCACGAGGGGAGCGAACGACGAGAAACGATCTCGACCAAACAACCGATCGGTCCGGCGCAACCATCCCTCGCCGGATGGTGTTGGCGGGCTTCGTCGCCGCCTATTCGGCATCCCTCATTCCTTGGGCGCTGGCGGCACCGGTAAGTGATGCGGGGCACGCCGCCTTCCTTGCCATGTCGGCAATCATCGCAGGCAAGCAGACGCTGGATCCTGCACTGGCGCAACGTCTCTACGACGCGCTGGCTGCGGATAATCCGGCATTTCCAAAACAAGCGCAATCACTGCTTAGCTTCGTGGAAGCCGGCAAGATCGATCCGCTGGTCCTGCAGAAAACGCTCGACGAGCAGAAATCGCCCTTAGCAAAGCTCCCAAAAAAGATCGCGTCAGCGTGGTTCCTCGGTATCGTCGGTGAGGGCGAGAAGGCGCGCTGCATCGCCTATGAGAACGCGCTGAACGCGGTCATCGTATCCGACGTGCTCAAGCCACCTACCTATGCCTACGGCGCCTATGGGAGTTGGTCCCGAAAGCCGCTCTGAAAGGGGAAGGCACGATGGCTGAGCCCACTTCCGCCGATTTTGTCATCATCGGTTCCGGGATCATCGGCTCGATCGTGGCGCGAAGGCTGGCCGAGGCCGGCGCGTCGGCGCTGATCCTTGAAGCGGGGCCCCGGGTGACACGCGCCGAAATCGTGATGCGATTTCGGAACTCGCCGCGACGCAGTGACTGGATGTCGCCTTACCCACCGGCGCCCTGGGCTCCGCACCCGATCTATCTACCGGTATCGAACAACTACCTCGTCCAGGCAGGCCCTTATCCGTACCCGGCCGAATATATCCGCCAGGTCGGTGGCACCACCTGGCACTGGTCGGCACTCGCGTGGCGCAACGTGCCGAACGATTTCAAGATCAAGACCCTCTATGATGTCGGGGTCGACTGGCCGTTCGATTACGACGCCCTCGAGCCGTTCTACCAGGAAGCCGAAGAGATCATGGGCGTGTCTGGCGCTCCCGATGTGGGCTCGCCGCGCAAGAAGCCCTTTCCCATGGCGCCGGTCGCCGAACCCTACGCCATGCGTCGCATCCGTGAGCGCCTGGCGGGGACCTATGCAGTCGTCACCAATACCGAGGCCCGCAACAGCCGCCCTTATGACGGCCGCCCGGCCTGCGTCGGCAACAATTCCTGCCAGCCGATCTGCCCCATCGATGCGCAATATCACGGCGGGTTGGCCGCGCAGTCGGCAGAAGCGGCGGGCGCCAAGTTGCTCCCCAACGCCAACGTCTACAAACTCGAGCACGACGCGAAGGGGCGCGTCTCGGCCGCGCTCTATTTCGACCCCGATAAGCACTCGCATCGGGTGACCGGCAAAACTTTTATCGTCGCGGCAAACGGCATCGAAAGCCCGAGGCTTTTGCTGCTGTCAACGAGCGACAAGTTCCCGAAGGGCCTCGCCAACAATACGGACATGGTCGGACGCCATCTGATGGACCATCCGAGCACGTCTTTGACCTTCGACGCCGATGAAGACATGTGGCTGGGTCGTGGCCCGCAGAGCCCCAGCTCGATCGGAGTGATGCGCGACGGGGCGTTCCGCGCCGAGCATGCCCCCTATCGCCTGGACTTCACCAACATATCGAGGGTCTACGGCGCCACCCAGGCGCTGATCGCCGCCGGCGTCTATGGCGACGAATTCGCCCGGCGATTGCGCTATAGCGCCGCCCGCGAACTCAATGTGAAGAACGTGCTGGAGATACTGCCCGACCCCGAGCATCGCATCACGCTGAGCGACCAGAAGGACGCGATGGGTATCCCGAAGCCGGAGACACATTATTCGATCCCTGCCTATACCCGTCGAGGGGCCGAGCGCTCCAAGCAAGATTTCAGACGCATCGCCGAACTGCTAGGCGGCACCAACCTGCGGCCGAGCAAACCTGACGATTTCGCCAACAACCAGCATATTTGCGGCACACTCAGCATGGGCGATGACCCCAAAATCTCAGTCTGCGACCAGTGGGGTCGCGCGCATGATGTTGAAAACCTCTATTTCGCCAGCACCGGTGTGCTGCCGACTTGCGGGACCTGCAACTCCACCGAAAACGGCCTCGCCGTCGCGCTGCGGACCGTTCATCACATCCTCGAACAAGAAGGTGCGCACGCGCCGAGCGCAGGCAAAGCGTGAGCGTCCTGGCACCTAACGGATTGCTCCGGCGCGGAGGTGCTCTCCTTGCCCTCGTGATGCTGGTTGCGACCACGAAGATCGCATTCTCCGCCGGCGCCGATCCCGCGCTGGTGGCGCAAGGCCACTATCTGGCGCTCGCCGGCGACTGCGGCTCTTGCCATACCGCACCCGCAGGCAAGCCGATGGCGGTGGGTCTGGCCATCGCAACGCCAATCGGGCCAATCATCTCGACCAACATCACGCCCTCGAAGACGGCGGGCATCGGCAACTATAGCCTCGCGCAATTCTCGGCCGCGGTGCGGCGGGGTGTGCGCGCCGATGGCGCGCGGCTCTATCCGGCGATGCCCTACACCGCTTATGCCAAGATCACCGACAGCGACATCAAGGCGCTCTATTCCTATTTCATGCTCGGGGTCGCGCCGGTGGACACGCGGCCCGCCAAGACTAACCTTCCGTTCCCCTTCAATATCCGCCTCTCCATGATGGCGTGGAACCTGCTCTTCCTCGACACCAAGCCTTTCGTACCCCATCCGGCCAAAAGTGCAGAATGGAACCGGGGTGCCTATCTTGCTCTCTCGCTCGGCCATTGCGGCACCTGCCATACGGAGCGAAATTTCCTCATGGCGGAAGAGAATTCGCGCCTGTTCGGAGGCGGCAATCTCGGCACGTGGTACGCCCCCAACATCACCTCGGGCGCGAACAGTGGGATCGGCGCATGGAGTATCGACAATCTCGTTTCCTATATGCGGGACGGTCGTGCTGCCGGCAAAGGTCAGGCTGCCGGGCCGATGGCAGAGGTCGTCGAGAAAAGCTTGCGCTACCTGCGCGAGGGCGATCTGAGGGCGATCGCGACCTATCTCCTGACCGTTCCGCCCATCAGAGATTCGGCGGCCACCAGACCCCCGAGCGCATGGGGTGCGCCTAGCGGCGAGTTGGTCACGATCCGCGGGCTCGCCCCGCCGCAGAATCAAGAGCAGTGGAGCGGGGCACAGCTTTACAGTGGCTATTGCGCCACCTGCCATGAGGCGCGAGGACAGGGCAGCTTCGATGGCCGTTTGCCGTCACTGTTTCACAATACGACGCTCGGGCGGCCGAATAGTGCAAACCTGGTAATGGCTATTCTCGAGGGCGTGCACCGCGAGCCGAATATCGACATGCCTGGCTTTGCGAGTGAGCTATCCGATCGGGAGGTCGCGACGCTCGGAAATTACCTCATCAAGGAATACGGCAACCCCGCCGCCAAGGTCACGGTCGCGGAGGTCAAGACGTTACGCGCCGGCGGACCGTCCGCAAAAGTACTGATCTGGGCGATCCGAGTCGCTATCGTCGTCGCTGCACTCATCATTATCGCGATTCTCGTCGCGCTCGGCTTGCTGGCGGCGCGGCGCCGCGAGACGAAGAAACCGGCCTGACACGCGCCACCGGTTCTTCCAAAATCAGGTGCCGTCGGGAAACGATCCGCCTTCGTCATTCCGTTGATCCCGATTTTTGGTCGTCGGGGCCTCAGCCGTTGCAAACGTGCACAAGGCATTCTCTGCCGCGAGCAGAGGACTGACGCACGGTCGCCAGCTTTGCGCTACAGGGCCCATCAAGATCGGTGATAACGGCAGTTCTTGCTGCGGCGATTTCCCGGCGGCAAGCTCGCTATACAATTCGGCGATGCGGTGCACGTGCTCGCAGAGCCCCGGCGGCGGCGGCCCGCCCTTTCGTAGGGCATCGGTCAGAGCTTCGCCAAACAGCAGGGTCGAAGCATAGAGCCTGATTGCCTGGCGATCGTAACGCGCTACGACGCTACTGACGCGACTGGCCACAAGCCGGCCACGGAGCGACCACCGCACGGCATGTCGCGCCCATCTCATGCTGGAGTCGAGTGCGATCACGCTGTCGCGCGCGACAGAAACTTGCTCCACCGCAGCATGCGCCACCCTCCAGTCAGTATTGGTGAGGGCGAGGTCGTATTGCGAAAAGCCGGCCGAGAGTCCCGCGAGCATCCTCCGTGCGGCTTTCTCCACTACGCCCGTCGGATCCGGCGTGACAAGAAGCTGGCTGAATATGAGCGCGACCACGATCCCGACAGCGGAGTCAACCATCCGGACATATCCGGCGGTCTCTGGGCCCAGAACAAAAACCAGGATCGTCGACACGCCGGCCTGGATTGGAGCCACCGGCCCGAGCCCGAACGACGAAGCGATCATCATGGCAACGAAGATACTGACCGAACCACGCAACAGCGGGATGTGTGTAGGAAAGAGAAGTGCGAGTTCTCCCGTCGCTATGCCGATTCCGACCCCGACGAGCATTCCCAGGGCCTGCCTGCGGTGACTCGGAATGCCGGGCGCGAGGCAAACAATCGCGACGATCGCAGCAAAGACGGGATGCGGGTGGCCGAACAGGATCCGGGCGACCATCCAAGCCAACGCCCCCGCCAGGGTCGAGGCTAGGACGTCGCCCCCGGCGGTAAACCACCGGTTTATGATGGCGACGACGACGCCTTTGATCCCC
>DASVGZ010000124.1:0-2850 GCA_036379275.1 Acidiphilium sp.
TTGGCGGTCATGATCGTGCCGATCATCGCGCCGACGATCAGGAACGCGGCCTGCGGCGTAAACAAATGAGTCGAGACGAAGGCGGCGACGGCGACCAGAATCGCAACCACGACGCCGAGCACGAGATCGTTCCAGCCGAGCAGGCGGCAGGCGATGTCATAGACGACCCATCCGACCAGAAGGAAGGCGAGTACACAGACGACAGCGACCGCCGGAGACAGATGCGCGACTGACGGGTCGATCAGATAGGTGCCAGGCTGCAGCAGGTACATCACCGTCAGCAGCGCGAAGCCGGACAGCCAGGTCGCGTAGGATTTCCACTTCGACCAGTGCAGGTCATCCGGCATCTTTTCCGGTGAGACCAGATATTTCTGCGAGTGATAGAACCCGCCGCCATGCACGGCCCAGAGTTCACCGAACACGCCCTTGTGCTTGTCGGTTTCCAGTTCGGGTTTATGCAGGCTGTTGTCGAGCATGACGAAGTAGAAGGATTCGCCGATCCAGGCCATCGCCGCGATCACGTGCAGCCAGATCAGCAGGCCCATTGCCCAACCGGATAGATATGCAAACATTTGGTTCAGCTTCCGCGATAGGTTGTGTAGCTCCAGGGCGAGACCAGAAGCGGGATGTGGTAGTGAGGTTCGCCGGCATCGATGCCGACGCGCAGCACGACATCGTCGAGAAAGGCCGTGCCTGCGGGTGGATGACCGTTCGCCGCGAAATAGGGACCGACCGAAAACACGAGATCGTAGCGGCCAGTGTCGAGCGTCGATTGATCGGCGGGCGTGCAGGCAGCACGGCCATTCGCATCCGTGACGGCTTCCGCGAGTGGTTTGCCAGGCTCGGCTGCCGCGTAAAGGCGGATGCGCACGCCGGCGGCGGGGCGGCCATTTGCCGTGTCGAGAATGTGAGTGGTCAGGCGCGTCATGGTCGTCTCCGATCCCCGGTCAGGGTCAAATGATGAAGCGATATGCGATGAGGATGATAACCGAAATGAGCGGTATAGCGTCTGGCTTATGATGCGCCGCAGGTCGAGGCGGACGGGCATCCGGCGCAGGAGTGTTCCGCCTCGGCAAGCGTTCCGGCGCGCCGGGCCAGAACAGGATTGCCGGCCAGCACCAGAAGCTGCGCCGCGACCGCGACGGCGAGCACCTCCGGCTGTTTGCCCGGGATGCCGACAATGCCGATCGGGCAGATCAGCCGGCCGATCCGTTCCGCCGGAAGCCCGTGCCTTCGGCAGCGAAGCTCGAATTTCGCGCGCTTGGTGGCCGAGCCGATCAGACCAACATAAGGAAGGTCATTACGGCGAAGCGCGGTCTCGCAGATCGCAAAATCGAGCGGATGGCTGTGGGTCATTACCAGAATCATACAGCCGGAGGGCGCGGCCTCGATCATGGCTTCGGGATCGTCGGTCCGGTGCCGGTTCACCGTCGCGGTTATCCGCTCGGGCACTGCCGGCGGAAACGCGTCGGGACGAAGATCGACCCAGTCGATGACGCAGGGAACGTCGCGCAGCGTACGCACCAGCGCGCGGCCGACATGGCCGGCTCCGTGCAGTTGCAGATGAAACAGCGGCGGCGGCGGCGGCAGGTGCAGGGCGAACCATGGCGTGTAGGCGAGGGTCACGACCCCGCCGCAGCATTGGCTGAGTTGTGGGCCGAGTGCGCGAGTTTCCACATCGTCGGCGACCGGGGCCATGCCGGAAACCCAGTCGGCCAGCATATCGCGCGCGCGGGCGATTGCTGTGTGTTCGAGTTGACCGCCGCCGATAGTGCCTTCGAACCCGTCCGGCCTGACCAGCATCCGTGCGCCGATCTCGCGCGGCGAGGAGCCGCGCACTGCGCGCACCTCGACGCAGACGCCGCAAGGAAGCCCGGTGGCCATCACACGGCGCCTCTCACCGCGTCGATCGCATCCAGAATCGCCTCGGGTGTTGCCGGCGCGCGCAGGGGCGGATCGGCGTCGGAGCCGCCGCAGGCCGCGATCGCGTCGCGGATCGCGAGCAGAACCGAAAAGGCGAGCAGCATCGGCGGTTCGCCGACCGCCTTCGAACGATGGATGGTCGGTTCGGCGTTGGGATTGTCGAACAGCCGGACATTGAACGCATCCGGGCAATCGTTCGCGGTCGGGATCTTGTAGGTGCTGGGCGCGTGGGTCATCAGCAGCCCGGATTTCGGGTGCCACATCAGTTCCTCCATGGTCAGCCAGCCCATGGCCTGGATGAAGCCGCCCTCGACCTGGCCGATATCGATCGCCGGATTCAGCGATCGCCCGGCATCGTGGAGAATGTCGGTGCGCAGAAGCGAGAACTCGCCGGTCAGGGTATCGACCAGAACCTCACTGACCGCCGCGCCATAGGCGAAGTAATAGAACGGCCGTCCGCGCAGGGCTTTCGGATCCCAGTGAACCTTCGGCGTCGCGTAGAAACCGTCGCTCCAGAGCTGAACCCGCGCCTCATAGGCCTGCCGGGCCAGGGTGGCGAAGGGCAGAACGGTTTCGCCGATCCGCACCTCGTCGTTGGCGAAGCGGACATCCCCGGCCTTGCCGCCATGGCGTGAGGTCACGAAATCGGCGAGGCGCGCGCGGATGATTCCTGCCGCGTCGGCCGCTGCCATGCCGTTGAGGTCGGCGCCGGTGGAGGCGGCGGTCGCGGAGGTGTTGGCGACTTTCGAAGTGTCGGTGGCGGTGCAGCGAACGGATTCGAAACCGACGCCGAGCGCATCGGCAACCACTTGGGCAACCTTGGTGTTCAGCCCCTGGCCCATCTCGGTGCCGCCATGGTTCACCAGAATGCTGCCATCGGCATAGACATGAACCAGCGCACCGGCCTGGTTGAGATGCGGCACGTTG
>DASVGZ010000125.1:0-7547 GCA_036379275.1 Acidiphilium sp.
TATGCCGCGATCAGGCGCGACGGCGGCGCGCAGCACTGCATCGACGCGATGCAGACACGGGCCGAACTTTACGACACCATCGACTATGCGGGATTCGAGGCGCTGGATGCGACGATCGTGAAGACCGTCGTCCCGGTGGGAATGCCGCAGATCTGAACCGGCCGGCAATCGCCCGGCTATTGTTGCGAGGAAGAGCAGATGACCAGGGAACTGAGCCACTTTATCGGCGGCAGGCACGTCGCGGGGACATCCGGCCGTTTTGCCGATGTGTTCGATCCGAACACCGGGACGGTGCAGTCGCGCGTCCCGCTGGCGTCGAAGGCCGAGGTCGAGGCGGCGATCGCGAATGCCGCGACCGCCCAGGTCGAATGGGCGGCGATGAACCCGCAGCGCCGGGCACGGGTGCTGATGGAGTTCATCCGCCTCGTGCATCGTGACATGGAAAAGCTGGCGAAGATGCTGTCGTCCGAACACGGCAAGACCATCGCCGATTCGCGCGGCGATGTCATGCGCGGTCTCGACGTGATCGAATTCGCCGTCGGCATTCCCCATCTTCTCAAGGGCGAATACTCCGATCAGGCGGGACGCGGTATCGATGTCTATTCCATGCGCCAGCCGCTCGGCGTGGTGGCCGGAATCACGCCGTTCAACTTTCCGGCGATGATTCCGCTCTGGAAGGCCGGCCCGGCGATCGCCTGCGGCAACGCCTTCATCCTCAAGCCGTCCGAGCGCGATCCGTCGGTGCCGCTGGCTCTCGGCGAGCTGTTCATCGAGGCCGGCCTGCCGGCGGGGATTTTCAATGTCGTCAACGGCGACAAGGAAGCGGTCGATACACTGCTGACCGACCCGCGGGTTATGGCTGTCGGGTTCGTCGGCTCCAGCAACATCGCCGAATACATCTATTCGACCGCTTCCGCGCACAACAAGCGCGTGCAGTGCTTCGGCGGCGCGAAGAACCACATGATCGTCATGCCGGATGCGGACATGGAACAGGCGGCCGATGCACTGACCGGCGCCGCCTACGGTTCGGCCGGCGAGCGCTGCATGGCGATTTCGGTCGCCGTGCCGGTGGGCAAGGGAACGGCCGAGGCGCTGTTCGACAAGCTGCTGCCGCGCATCCGCAAGCTGAAGGTCGGACATTCGACCGATCCCGAGGCGGATTACGGACCGCTGATCACCCGCGAGGCGCTCGGACGGGTGCGCGACTATATCGATATCGGCGTGAAGGAAGGCGCCAAACTCGTTCTCGACGGCCGGGATTTCAGGCTGCAGGGCTACGAGAACGGATATTTCATGGGCGGATCGCTGTTCGACCATGTCACGCCGGACATGCGCATCTACAAGGAGGAGATTTTCGGGCCGGTCCTGTCGGTGGTGCGGGCGGACGACTACGAAACCGCGCTGCGCCTGCCAAGCACCCATGAATATGGCAACGGCGTCTCGATCTTCACCCGCGATGGCGACGCCGCGCGCGATTTCGCCCAGCGCGTTGTCACCGGCATGGTCGGGGTGAACGTGCCGATTCCGGTGCCGATCGCCTATCACACCTTCGGCGGCTGGAAGCGTTCGGGCTTCGGCGATCTCAACCAGCACGGGCCGGATTCGATCCGCTTCTACACGCGGACCAAGACCGTCACCTCCCGCTGGCCCTCCGGGATCAAGGAAGGTGCGAGCTTCGTCATGCCGACCATGGGCTGAGGAACCAGTCATGGACGCGCACCCCGCCGACGCCGAGCGAGTCCAGTTCTCCCTGAACGAGGCACAGCGCGCCATCGCCGAAATGGCGCGCGGCTTCGCCGACGAACGTCTGGCGCCGCACGCGCTGGACTGGGACGAGCGCAAGCACTTTCCGGTCGATGTCATCCGCGAGACGGCATCGCTCGGAATGGGCGGGATCTATGTGCGTGAGGCAAGCGGCGGCAGCGGGTTGTCGCGGCTCGATGCGGCGCTGATTTTCGAGGCGCTGGCAACCGGCTGCCCGGCGATTTCGGCCTATATCTCGATCCACAACATGGTCGCCTGGATGATCGACCGTTATGGCGATGCGACGCAGCGTGCGCGGTTTCTGCCGCAACTCTGTTCGATGGAGTGGCTCGGCGCCTACTGTCTGACCGAGCCGGGTTCGGGGTCGGATGCGGCCGCGCTGAAAACCCGTGCCGTGCGCGATGACGACGACTATGTGCTCGACGGCACCAAGCAGTTCATCTCCGGTGCCGGGGCGGCTGGCGTGTATGTCGTGATGGCGCGCACCGGCGAGGCCGGGCCGAAGGGAATTTCGGCGTTCATCGTGTCGGGAGACACCAAGGGCGTTTCGTTCGGCGCGATCGAGCGCAAGATGGGCTGGAACGCACAGCCGACCCGGCAGGTGATTCTGGAGGGCGCGCGTGTGCCAGCGGCGAACCGGCTCGGCGCGGAAGGAGACGGATTCAGGATCGCGATGAGCGGACTCGACGGCGGGCGGCTCAATATCGGCGCCTGCTCGCTGGGTGGCGGGCAGAAGGCATTGGAAACGAGCATCGCCTATCTCGGCGACCGCAAGGCGTTCGGCAAGCCGCTCAACGAATTTCAGGCGCTACAATTCCGGCTTGCCGATATGGCAACCAACCTTGAGGCGGCGCGGGTGTTTCTGTGGCACGCGGCTTCGGCGCTGGATCGCGCGGCGCCGGAGGCGACCCGGCTCTGTGCCATGGCCAAGCGGGTCGCGACCGATACCGGATTCGAGGTCGCCAACCAGGCACTGCAACTTCACGGCGGATACGGTTATCTCTCTGAATACGGCATCGAAAAGATCGTGCGGGATCTGAGGGTGCATCAAATTCTTGAAGGAACCAACGAAATCATGCGTCTGATCGTTGCGCGCAGTCTGACCGGCGGGCACTCGTGAGCGATACCGAAACCGATGTGCTGATCCGGGTCAGGGGAAAATGGGGGCATATCACCCTCAATCGCCCGCGCGCGCTGAATGCGCTGACCGATGCGATGTGCGATACGATCAGCGATGCGCTGGGGATGTGGGCGCAGGACGATGCGATCGTCGGCGTTCTGATCGATGGCGCCGGCGAGCGCGCTTTTTGCGCGGGCGGCGATATCCGCGCCCTGTACGAGGCGTCGCGTGCCGGCGATTATGCGCGACCTGCCGCGTTTTTCGCGCGTGAATACCGGCTGAATACACGGATCGCCCGGTTTCCGAAGCCCTATGTCGCCCTGATGGATGGCATCACCATGGGCGGCGGCGTCGGGCTGTCGGCGCACGGGGCATATCGCGTCGTTACCGAGCGCACGATGCTGGCGATGCCTGAAGTCGGGATCGGGTTTTTCCCCGATGTCGGCGCGACGTTTCTGCTCGGCCGGGTTCCCGGCGAACTGGGCGTCCATGTCGCGTTGACCGCCGGACGGCTGAGCGGGGAGGATGCGATCGCGATCGATCTCGCCGATTTCTATACCCCGTCTGCCCGGCTCGGCGATCTGCGCGATGCTTTGCTGGAAAGCAGCGATCCGAAAGCGGTCCCGGCGATTCTGGGTAACGCGACGGAAACGCCGCCGTCGAGCGCACTTGCGGCGATGCGGTCGTTGATAACGAAAAGTTATAGCTACGGATCGATTGAGGAAATTCTGGCCGCGCTCGATGCTTCGGGCATCGATGCCGCGCGCGAAGCCGCCGCGGCGATCCGCCAGCAATCGCCTTTCGCGGTCAAGCTGTCGCTGCGCGCGCTGCGTGCGGCACGGCGGATCGGCGTTCTGGAACCGTGCCTCGACCAGGAATACCGGCTCGCGCTGCGAGGCATTCGCACGCATGATTTCATCGAGGGCGTTCGCGCCGCCGTGGTCGACAAGGACCGCAATCCACGCTGGTCGCCGGCGACGCTTGAGGCCGTCGACGACGCGGCCGTCGATGCCTGTTTCGAATCGCTGGGCGATGCGGAACTCGGGCTGGCCGCGGCAGAACTGACAACGATCGAATCATAAGGGGGAAACATGGCGCGCATCGGCTTCGTCGGCTTGGGCAATATGGGCGGCCCGATGGCCGCGAATCTGATGAAGGCCGGTCATCGGGTGATCGGCTTCGACAGGGTCGCATCCGCGTGCGCGACGGCGAAGGCAAACGGCGTCGCGATCGCTGCGCGTGCCGGCGAGGCCGCGCAGGGCGCCGAGATGGTGATCACCATGCTGCCTTCGGGCAGGATCGTTCGTGCGGTCTATGAGGAAGCCGGGGGAATTCTGCAATCGGCAGCGCCGGGCACGCTGTTCATCGAATGCTCGACCATCGATGTTGCCTCGGCGCGGGTGGCACACGACCATGCCCGGGCAGCAGGAATGGAGTCGGTAGATGCGCCGGTTTCCGGTGGTGTCGGCGGGGCGACGGCGGCGACCCTCACCTTCATGGCAGGTGGAACCAAGGCCGCTTTCGAGCGCGCGCAACCGGTTCTTGCTGCCATGGGCAAAAAAATCGTCCATTGCGGTGATGCCGGTGCGGGTCAGGCGGCGAAAATCTGCAACAACATGATTCTCGGCATTTCAATGATCGCGGTGAGCGAGGCTTTCGCGCTTGCCGACGGACTCGGCCTGTCACGCCAGGCCCTGTTCGATGTGGCATCGACCGCTTCGGGTCAGTGCTGGTCGCTGACCTCCTATTGCCCGGTGCCTGGTCCGGTACCGGCGAGTCCGGCGAATAACGGCTATAAACCCGGGTTTGCCACGGCACTGATGCTCAAGGATCTGCGCCTGTCGCAGGAGGCGGCGCATGAGGCCGGGACAGTGACCGCGCTCGGCGAGCACGCAACGAAACTCTATGAAAAATTTGCTGCCGCCGGCCATGAGGGCGAAGATTTTTCGGCGATCTTCCGGGCGATCGCCGATGGAGGCGTGCAATGACCAGCTTCGTCGAGGCGCGGGAATTCCTGCTCCGCCATCGCACCGATTACGAGACCGCTTATCATGGATTTCGCTGGCCGGACGAGCCGGAATTCAACTGGGCGCTCGACTGGTTCGATAAAGTCCTCGCCGGAACACCGGAATTTCGCGATTCTCCGGCGCTCTGGATCGTCGATGCCGCTGGCAAGGGCGAGATCAGGTTGAGCTTTGCCGAAATGTCCGCACGATCAAACCGGACGGCGAATTTCCTGCGCGGCCTCGGCATCGGCCGGGGCGACCGCATCCTGCTCGGGCTCGGCAATGTCGTGCCGCTCTGGGAAATCATGCTCGCGGCGATGAAACTCGGTGCGGTGATCATGCCGGCGACCACGCTGCTGACCGAGGCGGAACTGGCCGACCGGATCGAGCGCGGCCATGCGCGCTGCATCGTCACCTCGGTCGATCAGGTGGCAAAATTCTCAGGGTTGGGCGAAGGAATTCCGAAAATCGCGGTCGGCGGCGCCGCGCCTTCGGGGTGGCACGCCTATGCGCCCGAAGGACAGAAGGCGGAGTTTTCACCCGATGCCGTCACCCGCGCGCATGACGACGCATTACTGTATTTCACGTCGGGCACAACGTCGAAACCCAAACTGGTCCTGCACAGTCATCGCTCCTATCCGGCGGGCAGCCTTTCGACGATGTACTGGATCGGTCTGCAACCGGGCGACATCCACCTGAACATTTCCTCGCCCGGATGGGCGAAGCACGCCTGGAGCAGCGTGTTCGCGCCGTGGAACGCGGGAGCCTGCGTGTTCATCGTCACCCAGCCGCGTTTCGAGCCGGTGCCGCTGCTCGACACCATCGTCCGCTGCGGCGTCACCACGCTGTGCGCGCCGCCGACCGTGTGGCGGCATCTGGTGCAGCACGATCTCGGCCGCTGGAAAACCCGGCTTCGCGAAATCGTCTGTGCCGGCGAGCCGCTGAACCCGGAAATCATCGAGCATGTGCAGTCGGTCTGGGGGCTGACCATCCGCGATGGCTACGGCCAGACCGAGACCACGGCGCAGGTCGGCAATTCACCGGGACAGAGGGTGAAGCCGGGGGCGATGGGAAGGCCGATGCCGGGCTATCGGGTCTCGCTGCGCGACCGGGCAGAATCGGCGGCGGGCGAAGGCGAGGTAGTGCTGCCATGCGGGGCGGATGCGCCGGCCGGGCTGATGCGCGGCTATGTCGATGCCGAAACCGGCGCGTTGCGCGGCACCGATGGCGAAATCTACCGCACCGGTGATGTCGCGGCGATCGACGAGGACGGCTATTTCACCTTCGTCGGCCGTGCCGATGACGTATTCAAATCCTCGGACTACCGGATCAGCCCGTTCGAACTCGAAAGCGTCCTGATCGAGCACGATGCGGTGGCCGAGGCGGCGGTGGTGCCAAAGCCGGATGCGGTGCGGCTCGCGGTGCCGGTCGCGCATGTCTCGCTGGTCGCCGGAGCGCGGCCGGACCGGGAAACCGCGCTGTCGATCTTCCGCCATACCCGCGAGCGACTCGCGCCGTTCAAGCGCATTCGCGAACTTGTGTTCGTGACCGATCTGCCGAAGACGATCTCGGGCAAGATCCGGCGGGTCGAACTGCGCCGCGCCGAAGCAGAGTCGGCACGGGCAGACGCGGAGGCGCGCTTCACCGAGGCGATGTTCCCCGAACTTGCCACCGAGGACGCCGCGAAACGGGCGGTCCGGGCATGAATATCGAAGACTCGGTCTTTCTGGTCACCGGGGGCGGATCGGGCCTGGGAGCCGCGACCGCCAGGGCGCTGGCCGATGCCGGCGGGCGGGTGGTGATCGCCGACATCAACGCCATGGAGAGCGAAGCCTGCGTCCGGCGGATCGGCGAACGGGCCCGCTTCGTTCCAACCGATGTCACCCGCGAGGAGGATGGCAAGGCGGCGGTCGAGCAGGCGGTCGGCGCGTTCGGGGCGCTGCACGGGCTGGTCAACTGCGCGGGCATCGCCCCCGGCGAGAAGGTTCTGGGCAAGGACGGACCGCACGATCTCGCCCGGTTCACCCGCGCGATCGCCATCAACCTGATCGGCACCTTCAACATGATCCGGCTCGCCGCTTCGGCGATGGCCGGCAATGCGCCGAACGAGGCGGGTGAGCGCGGCGTGATCGTCAATACCGCCTCGGTCGCCGCGTTCGACGGGCAGATCGGCCAGGCCGCCTATGCCGCCTCGAAGGCAGGCGTTGCCGGAATGACCCTGCCGATCGCCCGCGAACTGGCGCGTGTGGGAATTCGCGTGGTCACCATCGCGCCGGGGATCTTCGAGACCCCGATGCTGAAAGGATTGCCGCAACATGTGCAGGATGCGCTCGGCGCATCGGTGCCGTTTCCACCGCGCCTCGGCCGGCCCGATGAATTTGCCGCCCTTGTGCGTCATATCTGCGAGAACGCGATGCTGAATGGCGAGACCATCCGCCTCGACGGTGCGCTGCGGATGCCGCCGCGCTGAAGGAGAATGCCATGGACCGGGATCCGGTTGTCATCGTTTCCGCCGCCCGCACGCCGATGGGCGGGTTTCTCGGCGTTCTGAAGGATTGCCCCGCGCCGTCCCTGGGGGCGGCGGCGATCGGGGACGCGGTCCGGCGGGCCGGGATCGCGCCCGATTCGGTCGACGAGGTGGTGTTCGGTTGCGTTCT
>DASVGZ010000126.1:0-4075 GCA_036379275.1 Acidiphilium sp.
CACGGTATCGGCCGTACCCGGCAAACATCTCGTCGCCGCCTTCACCCGACAGAACGACTTTCACCGCCTCCCGCGCATGACGCGCCAGAAACCAGGTCGGAACGATCGCGTAATCCGCCGCGGGATCATCCATGCAGGCGACGATTTCGGGCAGATGCCGCCACATCATCGCCTCTGTTATCTCGATCCTCTCGTGCCGCGCCCCGACCGCCCGGGCGCTCGCTTCCGCCGCATCACGCTCGTCCGCGACCGACGAACTGTCGAATCCCGCCGTGAACGCCAGCACCTTCGCGTCATTCAGCCGCGCCATCAGGGCCAGGATCGCGGAACTGTCGATACCGCCGGACAGAAACATGCCGTACGGCACATCGCTGCGCTGGTGCATCTCCACGCTCTCTTCGAGAACACGATCGAGCGCCGCGACCGCCTCGTCCTCGCCACGCGGAGCGGAACCCGCCTCGACCGGATCGTGACCCAGTCTCTGCTCGACCGCTCCATCCCGAAGCGTCAGCGTCTCTCCGGGAAGCAACCGGGCGATCTGCGAAAATACCGTTGCCCTGCCGGTAACGAACTGAAGCTGGA
Organism: Acidiphilium sp.; assembly: GCA_036379275.1. Taxonomy (GTDB): domain Bacteria; phylum Pseudomonadota; class Alphaproteobacteria; order Acetobacterales; family Acetobacteraceae; genus Acidiphilium. The sequence continues at coordinate 583 of DASVGZ010000126.1, forward strand.
GCAATTCGACGAGCTTCCCCGCATCGATCGCTCCATCCGCCAGCCCGGCCGCGATCAACGCCTGCGGTTCCGAGGCGAACGCAACGCCCAGCGAAGTCGATGCCGTGTACAGCGGCTTGATCCCGAACGGGTCGCGCGTGAGCGTGACGGTTCCGCGCGCCGCATCGTCGATCGCAAGAGCGAACATCCCGCGCAGATGCGGCGTGACATCGGGGGTGTCGCGGGCAAGAAACAGCGGCGGCTCGCAATCGCTGCCGGTCCGGAACGGCGCGTCGGGCATCGCCGTGCGCAGTTCCCGATTGTTGTAGATCTCGCCATTACCGACCAGAATCGCATCCGCGCCGAACAGCGGCTGGTCGCCAGTTTCGAGATCGATGATGGCAAGACGTGTCTGCAACAGCGCCGCCCGCTCGCTGACATGCACGCCCGATCCGTCCGGTCCGCGATGGGCGAGCGCGGTTGCCAAAGCCGCCAGAATCCCGGGTTCGACCCGCGCCCCCGGTTTCAGGGCGATCCCGGCAATCCCGCACATCAGGGCTTCACTTTCCGCAGGAAATCATGCCATGCGGCGGTCACAACCTCTTGCGAGAACTCGGCCTCGAAGCGCATCCGCCCGGCGCGCGCGAGCGTATCCGCCCGGTCGGAATCGTGCAGAACCCCGGTAATCGTCGAAGCCAGCGCATCCGCATCGTCGATCGGTACCAGCACGCCATCATCGCCCTCGCCGATGATTTCGCGCGGCCCCTCGGCGGCGGTGGCAATCACCGGCACCGATGCGGAAAATGCCTCCAGGATCATGTTACCCAGCGGTTCATGGCGCGACGACGACACGAACACATCCGCCGCCTTCAGCAATTCACCGGTATCGCCGCGCCAGCCGGCCAGATGCACCCGGTCCTGCAATCCCGCCCCGGCGATCAGCGCCTCCAGCGCGGCCCGTTCCGGCCCTTCGCCGGCAATCACCAGATGCGCATCGCTGATCCGCGTCATCGCCCGGATCAGCGTATCGAATCCCTTCACGGCATGAAGCCGCCCCAGCGCAAGGATCAGCGGAACCCCGTCCGGCACGCCCAGCCCGGCCCGGTCCGCCGGCACGACCCCGGCAAAATCCGCCACGAAATTCGGCAGATAATGCACCCGGTCGGCCGGCCAGCCCTGCCCGCTCACCCAGCGCACGATGTCACGGGTATTGCCCACCAGGTGATCGCAGCGGCGGAAATACTTGAGATCGTAATATCCGCCGAGCCGCCCGACCAGCGTCCAGTCGCCGCGCGGCGCGTGATACGCGGCCCGGCTCATCCAGGCGATCGCGACCTCCGCCCGAAAATTCCGCAAAACCTGCCCCGCCCGCCGGCGGGTCATCGCATCGAGCGGCCCGCCGAATCGCAACCCGACAGGTGACAATCCTGCCGCACGCAGTTTTGCCATCCGTTCGGTATCCGGCCGGATCACCGGCAACACCGTCTCGCCCGATTGCGCCAGCGCGACCGTCATTCGCTCGAAGAACAGCTCGGCGCCCCCATGCGCGGCGCCCGCCATCAATTGCCCGATCCTCACGCCGGCACCGTCATGCCGAGCAACTTGCTGGCCGCCTCTGCCACGTCATCGACTCCAAGTCCGTCCATAGCCGCCTCGCCTTCCGGTCCCGGTGCCGCGATGAATGACGCGCACACACCCGCTGGTGCATATTCCGACGCCCGCGACCGCCCGAACAGCCCCAGGGTCGGCGTCCCCGCCGCCGCCGCGAGGTGCATCAGCCCGGAATCGTTGCCGACGAACAGCGCACAGCGCGCGAGGCACGCGGCTGCCTCCGCCACGGTGAGCACTCCGACGAGATCGACCGCATCCGGCAGCGCCGCCAGCACCGGCGCCGCGCGCGCGCGTTCGGCCTCTCCGGGTCCGCCGAACACGGCAATACGCGAAACGTCCAGCCGCCGCGCCAGTTCGATGAACCGCTCCGCCGGCCAGATCTTGCCATCCCAGTTCGCGGTCGGCCCCAATCCCAGAATCCGGTCTCCTTCGGGCAGCAAGACCGTCGCCCGCGCGCGATCCTCCGGCACGGTCCAGACAACCGGCAGCGGGGCCGGATCATAGCCGAGCGCCGCGCCGATCTGGGCATACCGCCGCCCCGGCCGCCGCCCACCGCGTAAAATTGCCCGCCGCCGCGCCGGCAGGGCAAGCGCCAGCGCCGATCCCCGGAAATCGACGACCATGTGCCACCAGTGATGCGCCACCTCGGCCCATAGCGAGACCCAGTGCCAGTCCAGCCGGCGCTTCTCGAATACGATCAGCCGCTCCAGCCCCGGCAGACGCTCGAACGCGCCGGCGGACGCGGCTCCGCACGCCACGGTCAGCCGCGCTTCGGGGTGCTCCAGCCTGATCCGCTCGATCGCGCCCGAGGAGATCACGGCGTCGCCAAGGCGCGAGGAGGTGATGAACAGGATCCGCATACGCCCGAGCCTCTAGCACGGCTTGCCGCACGCCGGCCAAGAGGCCACATTCCGGTCATGACAGAAACGGCCTTTCTCGCCCATCGCGGAATCATCGCAGTCGACGGCGCGGATCGCGTCGCCTTCCTGCAAGGTCTGGTCTCGAACGACGTGTCCCGGACCGCCCCCGGCCATGCCGTCTGGTGCGCCCTGCTCACGCCGCAAGGCCGCTATCTGGCCGAGTTCTTCATTTTCGCGGACGGAGACTCGCTCCTGCTCGATGCCCCGCGCGACACGATCCCCGATCTGGTCAAGCGCCTCAACCGCTTCCGGCTGCGCAGCAAGGTCACTGTCACTGACCGGTCGGCGGATTTCGCCGTCCATGCCGCCTGGAACGGACCCGCCAACCCGTCAGGCGCGATCACCGCCCCGGACCCGAGGCTCGATACCGCAGGCACCCGGATTCTTGCCCGAACCCGGCTGCCCGGCTCGCTCGACGCTATTCCTTACCTGTCCCACCGTCTCACTCTTGGCCTGCCGGACCATACCGATCTGGAACCGGAAAAAACCCTGCTCATGGAAGCCGGTTTCGGCGAGTTGCACGGCATCGACTGGGACAAGGGCTGCTACATGGGTCAGGAACTCACCGCCCGCACTCGCTATCGCGGCCTGGTCAAGCGCCGCCTCGTCCCGGTGAACGGCAATGCCGACCTGCCGCCGCCCGGCACCCCGATCACCGCGGCGGACCGCACCGTCGGCGAGATGCGCACCAGCCTCGGGCCACGCGGCCTCGCCATGCTCCGGCTCGACGGGCTCGATCTTCCGCTGCACGCCGATACGGTTTCGATCGAAACCGATATTCCCGCCTGGATGATCCTTCCCGCCCGCTCTGAAGCCGTGCAGACATGATCGTCGTCCACCACCTGAACGCCTCCCGCTCCCAGCGTATCCTCTGGCTGCTCGAGGAACTCGGCCTCGACTACGAGATCAGGCACTACAGCCGCGATCCGAAAACCATGCTCGCTCCGGCCGGCCTGCGCGCCGTGCATCCGCTCGGCAAATCG
>DASVGZ010000127.1:0-2264 GCA_036379275.1 Acidiphilium sp.
GCGGGACCATCGTCACCGATAACGGCACGATCGGCGTGACCGGCCCGGGCACCAGCCTGACCGACACCACCTCGCTCACCGGCAACGGCACGATCTTCATCGACCATGGCGCGCAGGTGACTCTCGCCAACCCAACCGGCAATGACGGGTCGATCACCGTCGATTTCGGCACCCACGGCAGCAATGCCGACCCGAACGTGCTGGATGTCAACGGCAGCTCCAGAGGCTTCGGCGGAACGATCGCCGGCTTCGGTCCGAACGACCAGATCATCCTGGGCAACAGCACCGAACCGACACCGGGCAGCACGTCCGCTGTCCAGCTTCACTGGAATTCGACGACCGGCGAACTGACGGTGACCGATACGGTGAGCGGCCACACCTACACCGAGTCGCTGCACCTGACCGGCACCTTCGATACCGATCCAGCCAACACCCTGTATGACAGCGTGGGCAAGGGCGGCATCACCATCTCGGTACCCTGCTTCGCCGAGGGAACCCGGATTCTGACCGAACACGGCGAGGTTCCGGTGGAGGCACTGGAGGTCGGCGACGAGGTGACGATCGGCCGTGAAGGTTCGGAGCGGACGCGCAGGATCGTGTGGATCGGCCATCGGCATATCGCGCTCGACCGGGTCAGGGACCGGAGCAAGGTCGAACCGGTGCGCATCCTCGCGGGGGCATTCGGTGCAAACCTGCCGGCGCGCGACCTGACGGTATCGCCGGATCACGCGCTGTTCGTCGACGGCGTGCTGATCGAAGCGAAAAACCTGGTGAACGGCGCCACCATCCTGCGCGATCGCGCCGCACGGCAGGTGACCTATTACCATGTCGAACTCGATGCGCATGACGTACTGCTCGCCGAGGGATTGCCGGCCGAAAGCTATCTCGACGACGCCAACCGCGCGATGTTTGCCAACGGTGCGGACGCGATGACGCTGCACCCGGATTTCGCCACCCGCGCCGGAGCGCCACGCTGCGCGGAACTTCTGCTCGACGGCGAGCCTGTGCAGGCGGTGCGAATGCTGCTCGACACAAGGGCACGGGAGCTTCTCGGCCTCAGGACGACCGACCGGCCCGACGTGACCCTGTTTGCCAACGGCGCGGCGATCGCGACCCGCTACGGCACGGCGGGAACGCTTCGCTTCGTCCTGCCGGCCGGAGTGACCTCGGCGACATTGGCGGTTCCGACCGGCGTGCCGGCGGAAGTGAACCCGGCCACCGGCGACCGGCGCGAACTCGGACTGAAGATCGTCTCGGCCACGCTGATCGAGGCGGAAGGGCGCAGGCCGGTCGGTTTCGAGGCGATGGACGGGTTGTTCGCGGCGGACGATCATCGCGGCCGGTGGTCCGGCGGCCTGGTGAGGATTGCCCTGCCGGAGCACGCCGAAGCGCGGATTCTGGAAATCGTCTACGACGCCGTGGCGACCCGCTGGGAAGCCGTCGAGGTAGCAGAATCGGCGATCGCCTGAACCTGCGAATTTCAGCAAGACCGGCAAACGGCTTCCGGGCGACCGGAAGCCGTTTTCGCATCCGGGTCATGCGCCGCACTGCTTGACATTTCGCCGCCGTCACGCTCCCTGCCCCATCATGTCAGACCTTCTCTCCGCCATCGAAACCGAAGCCCGTGCAGCGATCGCCGCCGCCGCCGATCCCGCCGCGCTGGATGAGGTGCGGGTCGGCCTGCTCGGCAAATCGGGCCGGGTCACCGCCCTGCTGAAAACTCTTGGCAGTCTCGACCCTGAGGCGCGCAAGGCGTTCGGCGCCTCGGTCAACGCCCTGAAGGCGGCCCTGACCGAAGCACTCGAACGCCGCCGTGCGGTGCTCGACGCGGAGGCACTGGCGGGACGGCTTGAAGCCGAGCGGGTCGACGTGACCCTGCCGGCGCGGCCGGAGCGGCGCGGCTCGATCCACCCGATCTCGCGCACCATGGAGGAGATGGCGGCGATTTTCGGCGCGATGGGCTTCACCGTCGCCGAGGGGCCGGATGTCGAGGAGGACTGGTACAATTTCAGCGCGCTGAACATTCCGGCGCATCACCCGGCGCGGGCGATGATGGATACGTTCTATCTGAACGCCGCCGGGCGGCACGGCAGGCCGATGCTTCTGCGCACCCAGACCTCGCCGCTCCAGATCCGCTCGATGCTGAGCCTCCGGCCGCCGATCCGCATCATCTCGCCGGGGCGAACCTACCGGTCGGATCACGATGCCACCCACAGCCCGATGTTCCATCAGTGCGAGGGGCTGGTGATCGGCGCTGACATCAC
>DASVGZ010000128.1:0-4399 GCA_036379275.1 Acidiphilium sp.
TCTGGTCGACCGGCTGGGTTTTCAGATGCACGGTGACCGACACCACTGCCGGTTTCACGTCCTTGACCAGCGGCGCGAAGCTCGGGATCGGCTTGAAATCCTGCTGAACCTTGGCGGTCGCGTTCATCGACTGGTCGTCGGCGAGAGCCGGGCGCAGCGTGACGGCGGCAAGGGTGGTTCCGGCGAGCAGCACAGCGGCAACAGCCGCGATGCGTTGGGGCCGGCGTCGCGCGACGAAGACTGTCATTCAGCTTTTCCTTTGTTCTTGGCCGGGACGGCCGGCCGGGCGAGGATGGATCGGTTCCGGATCCGTGACCGGACGAAGCAGGCGATACGACGGTCCTGCCGCAATGAGCGGCGATGATGCCTCAACGTCAGGCCCGACACAATTGTTTCGCCAATCTGCATTATTCGCGTTACGGATCGATTTACCTCGCTCGCGATAGAGCGGGAATTCTAAACACGGGCAAGGGTGTGCGATGAAACTCGTTTCATCTCCGCACATCCACAAGGATCAGTTCGGTTTCCGTGCTTCCTGCCTCGATCACGATCGCGCGCTCGTTGCCGATGGCGACGCCGTCGCGCGCTTCGGCGATGACGCCGTTGACCGAAACCGGACCGGTCGCGGAAACCAGATAGGCGGCGCGGTCCGGCGCCATCGTGTGGCTCACCCGCTCGCCGGGAGCGAGCCGCGCCGCGAGCACGGCGGCATCGGCGTAAAGCGGCAGGGCGCCCGCTTCGGCATCGCCCGGGCGTCCTCCCGCAAGGAGTTGAAGGCCCGAACCGGCCTCACGCGGGAAATCCCGGTTCGCCCAGCCGGGCTCGACGCCGGTGCGGTCGGGCAGGATCCAGATCTGGAACAGTCTGGCCAGCCCGGTTTCCCGGTTATATTCGGCGTGGACGATACCGGAACCCGCGTGCATCACCTGCACATCGCCGGCGCGGGTCACACCCTCGTTGCCCAGACTGTCCCGGTGGGTGATCGCGCCCTCGCGGATGAAGGTGACGATTTCCATGTCGCGGTGCGGGTGCGGGTCGAACCCGGCTCCGGGTGCGACCTCGTCGTCGTTCCAGACCCGGAGCGCGCCCCAGCCCATCCGGTCGCGGTCGAGATACGAACCGAAGCTGAAATGGTGACGGGCGTTCAGCCAGCCGTTGCGGAACCGGCCGATGCCGGCAAAGGGACGATGTTCGATCATGACGGGGCTCCTCATCGGCGCGGTCGGCGCGCCGGAATCGTTCGATATCGAACGATATGGTGAAAAAAGGCCCCGCTTCAATCCTTCGCGACATTCTGGCCGAGTTTGCGCAGCAGGCGGTCCAGTTCGGCCAGTTCGATCCGGTCGACCCCTGCCATCGCGGCGGCGATATCCTCGGCGTGGCCGGGAAACAGGTTTTCGATGAAGCTTCGTCCCGCTTCGGTGAGAACCACCCGCACGCTGCGCCGGTCTTCCTTGCAGACGACCCGTTCGACCAGTCCGCGCCGGGTGAGTTTGTCGATCACGTCGGTCAGGTTGCCGGGGCTGGTCAGCAGCTTGCGAGTCAGGTCGCGCTGGGTGAGCGGGCCGAGATGGAGCACCGCCTCGAGCACGCCGAGCTGGGTATGGGTCAGCCCGGCTTCGGCGAGGCGGGGCAGGGTATGCGCGATCACCGCGCGGCTGGCGCGCAGCAGTTTCACATAGGCCCTGACCGACGCGATGGTTGCCGCATCCTCGACGCCGTGCATTCCGGCGTTATCTGTTCATCAGCACCGCGACCCTGGCGTGTTCCAGGACGTGGCGCGTTACCCCGCCCAGAATCAGTTGGCGCAGACGCGAGTGCGAATAGGCGCCCATGGCGAGCAGGTCGGCGCCGTATTCGGTCACGGCGGCAAGCAGCCCGGCGCCGACGCTGCGGTCGATCGCCCGGAATTCCGTGATCTCGGCGGTGACGCCATGCAGTTCCAGGAAACTGGCGAGGCGGTCGGCCCCCGGTCCCTGGCGCTGGTAATCCTCGGAATGGAAAATCCGCACCCGTTGCGCGTCGGGCAGCCAGGGCAGCACCGAGGCGACGGCGGACGCGCTTTCCGCGGTGCCGTTCCAGGCGATCGCGATGCGTGCGCCAATGGTTTCCGGCACGTTGGCGGGCGCGATCAGCGCGGGGCGGCCAGAATCGAACAGAACGGCGTGCAGTGCGTCGGCGGAGGCGACTTCCTCGGCGGATTTCGGATGCGGCACCACGATCAGGTCGGACAGCCGCGCCTCGCCGGCGACCAGATCCTCCTCGCGGCCGATCACCGATTCGAACTGCGCGCTGGCGGTACGCTGCGTGCCGCTGGACGTGCGGGCGGGGACGCCGATCGCGATACCGCGCGCGCCGGTCTCCGCCTCGAACAGGGCCGAGAGCGCGCGAGCCTCGGTGTGGCCTTCCTTTTCGGTGCTCGCCATCATTTCCTCGATCATCGCACCCGACAGGCCTTCACCGGCCAGGGGGGCGACATCCCGGGTGTCGGTGCGGACATGCAGCGCGTAGACATGCGCGTCCCACCGTCCGGCCAGGATCAGAGCGGTGCTCAGGGCGCCGCGCGCCGAGGAAACGCCGGCCAGCGGCAGCAGGATTTTCCGTATCGCCATGATCCCTCCCTGTTCGCGAATCCGTGATGGACGAATTAATATATCAAACTCATCGGACTAATACATTGATGACAGGACGGTGCGCAGCCGCTTCAGTTCCTCGAGCGCGCGGCCGGTGCCCATGGCGACGCATTGCAGCGGATCCTCGGCGATGACGACCGGAAGGCCGGTCGATTCGCGCAGCACGTCGTCGAGGCGGTGCAGCAGGGCTCCGCCGCCGGTCAGCACGATTCCCTTGTCCACGATATCGGCGGCAAGCTCGGGCGGCGTGTTCTCCAGCGCGACCTTTACCGCCTCGACGATCTGGCTCACCGGTTCGACCAGACTTTCGGCGATCTGCGCCTGGCTCACCGTCACCTCGCGGGGGACGCCATTGATCAGATCCCGGCCCTTGACCTCGCGCACCGGCCCCTGGTCCTTGGGACCGGCCCAGGCGGCGCCGATATCGACCTTGATTTTCTCGGCCGAGGATTCGCCGATCAGCAGGTTATGGCTGCGCCGGATGTAGGAAATGATCGCCTCGTCCATCTTGTCGCCGCCGACCCGGACCGAGCGGGAATAGACGATGCCGCCGAGCGAGATCACCGCGACCTCCGTTGTGCCGCCGCCGACATCGACCACCATCGAGCCGGAAGGTTCGGTCACCGGCAGGCCGGCGCCGATCGCCGCCGCCATCGGCTCCTCGATCAGCAGCACCTTGCGCGCCCCGGCGCTTTCGGCGCTTTCCTGGATTGCCCGGCGTTCCACCGCGGTCGAACCGGAGGGGACGCAGACGATGATCATTGGCGAGGCGAAGCCCCGCCGGTTATGCACCTTGCGAATGAAGTGCTTGATCATGTCTTCCGCGACCTCGAAATCCGCGATCACCCCGTCCCGCAGGGGGCGGATCGCGGAAATGTTACCCGGGGTGCGACCGAGCATGTGCTTGGCTTCCTCGCCGACGGCCAATACCTGTTTGCGGCCCTTGACCTCGGCGATCGCGACCACCGAAGGTTCGTCGAGCACGATGCCGCGACCTTTGACGTAGACAAGCGTGTTGGCGGTACCCAAATCGATGGCCATGTCGGCGGACATGAGCCCGAGAAGCCGAGAGAACATGGAATCCTTTCTGCACGACACCGGCAAACCGGGGGAAGACGACGGCTTCCGTCTGGCGGCGGCGCGGGCAAAGAGTCAAGGTGGTGAAGGCGGACACAGAAGAAGGCGGGCGGGACACGCCGGAATGGCGTTCCCGCCCGATTAACCCCTGATCGGGTCGCTCACAAGGCCCGGGAGCGCAGCTTTGGGCTGATTCGGCCGCCACGATCCGGCCACATCCCTGCCGTGACAAGGCCGACATGTTACGGCAAGTGTGGTGCAAGGAATGAGACCGTATCTCGCCGATTCAGAAGGAGAACAAGTCATGACACGCGCTACCTCACGCAAGCTTATTGCTCCCGTCCTGCTCGCGGGACTGGCGCTCGGCCTCGCCGCCTGCGGCTATACGCCCGGTTCGCGGGCCTTGTCGGGCGGCGCGATCGGCGCCGGCACGGGTGCGATCATCGGAGCCGCGACCGGCGGTTCGGCGGCGACGGGTGCGCTGATCGGCGGCGCAGTCGGCGCGATCGGCGGCGCGGTCACCAACCCGAACACCATCAATCTCGGTCACGGGTTGTAAGCGCGCGGTCATCCGAAAAACGAAAGGGGGCCAAAGGCCCCCTTTTTTGCTGTCCGGCGATACTCAGCCGGCGATCTCGATGCCCGAGAAGAAGAACGCGATCTCCTGGGCGGCGGTGTCGGCGGCGTCC
>DASVGZ010000129.1:0-7549 GCA_036379275.1 Acidiphilium sp.
CACCGATTCCGCGCTCTATGCCGGCTACCGGGTTCCCCCGCATTACGACAGCCTTGTCGCCAAGCTGATCGTCCACGGGCGCAACCGAACCGAGGCGATCGCGCGGATGCGCCGCGCGCTGGACGAATTCGCGATCGCCGGGATCAAGACCACGATTCCCCTGCACCGCCGGATTCTCGACGATGCCGAATTCAACGCCGGCGACTACACGATCCACTGGCTGGAACGCTTCGTCGCCCGGTAAGCGGTCATCGTAAGCGATCATCGCAAGCGATCATCGCGACTCGCACGATGCCTTGATTAAAAATCCTTATTCCGACTGACATCTCCCGCGTCCGCCGGACGGGTTGCAGGGGGCCCGAACGCCCCTACCTGTATGCCTGCGGTTTTTCCCGAAGCAGGAAACACCCCATCGGCCCGTCGCCCGTGTAATCACGGACATCGCATTCATTCTCCACAATCAGGAGCAAAACTTCATGCAGGCTCCCCGTCTGTTTTCCATCACCACTCTTGCCGCCGTCGCCGGGCTCGGTCTCGCGACGCTGACAACCTCCTGCGCCGCGACGAGCGAAACCCCCACATCCTCGTCCAGCGCGAGTCAGGCCGTCAGCGACACCTGGATCACCGCCAAGGTAAAAACCGAAATCGCCACCACCATCGGCCTCAAGACCACCGATGTATCGGTGACCACCAATGACGGCGTCGTCGCCCTGACCGGCGATCTGCCCACCGAACTCGACGTGAAGAAAGCCGTCGCCGCGGCCAGAAGCGTCAAGGGAGTCAGGGAAGTCGATTCCTCCGGCCTGAAGTCGAAGGGCTGACGGCGCGTTCCGACCCGGACCGCCGAAACCGATCGAATGGAGATAGAACCATGAACGAAGACAAGATCAAGGGCCAATGGCTTCAGCTCAAGGGCAAGCTCAAGACTCGCTGGGGCAAACTGACCGATGACGACCTGACGGCCGCCGAAGGCAATGCCGAATATCTCGTCGGCAAGGTGCAGGAGCGTTACGGCATCGCCCGGGAAAACGCCGAGAAGGAAGTCCGGGATTTCGGCGGCACCCTGTAGCCGGAAGTTGCCCGAACAGCCAGTTTCCGGTCACCCGCCACAGGAAGAAACTCCATGCTCTATTATGCCGTTGTCTTTCTGATCATCGCGCTCATCGCCGGCGCTCTCGGCTTCTTCGCCATCGCCGGCCTCGCGGCCGCGATCGCGAAAATCCTGTTCTTCATCTTCCTCATCCTGTTCGTCGCCTCGCTGATCTTCGGGCGCGGACGCGGACGCGGACAGATCTGAACCGTCACTGCCGAAGCGCGTCTCTCAGCAATGCCTCGTCCGGCCCGGGAAACCAGTGCCGGGCGTTGAGAGTCTCGCGAAATTCTTTTGCTCCGCCGAACGCTTTTCCGTAGCGGCGAACCGCATCTCTCGCAGCGCACGCCGAACCCGGCCGATCATTCCCGCCCATCTCCCGGCCAGTGCGCCATCGCGGTCTCGACGATCGCCAGAAGATCGGCCTCGCTCGCCCCGTCATGCGCCTGAACCGCCATGCCCTGAACCACCGCCGCATAAAACCGCGCGAGTGAAACGGCATCGGTCCCGGCCGGCAACTCCCCCGCCCCGATCGCCTCGCGAAACAGCCCCGTCCACCGCTCCAGCCCGCCGCGCCGCCGCGCCGCCGGCAATTCCGCCGCATCCCGGTTTTCCGGCGCGGCACCCACCCCGGCCGCCGAGATCATGCAGCCCGCCGGCGTCGCCGGGTCGGTGAACCCGATCGCCCGCGCGCGTAAAAGCCGCCGCGTCGCCTCGCGCACGGACTTCGCCCCCGCGATCAGTTCGGCGAAACTCGCCCCCGGCGCCGAGGTGTAGAGCACCAGCGCCTCGCGATAGAGCGCCTGTTTCGAGCCGAAACCGCCATAAAGACTCGCCGGCGCAATCCCCATCGTTGCGGTCAGATCGGCGATCGAAGTCCCCTCATAGCCCCGCTCCCAGAACAGAAGCATCGCCTTGCGCAGTGCTGCGTCACGGTCGAAGCCGCGCGGCCGCCCGCGTGCCCGCGCCTCGTTCCCATCTTTTTTCATAGCAATCGCTCAAAAACACTTGCGCCCAGCGCGCGTCATAATATATGGAACGATCACTCAAATAACACAAGGACGCTCACGATGGACGCTCTTCCTCCCGACCGATCTGGCACCACTACCTCCCGGCTCGACCGGATCATCGACACCGCCCTTGCCGAACGGCGCATCGTCGGCGCGGTGGTCCTGGCCGCGAAAGACGGCGAGATCGTCTACCGCCGCGCCGCCGGCCTTGCCGATCGCGAAGCCGGACGCCCGATGCAGGAGAACGCCATTTTCCGGCTCTCCTCGGTCACCAAGCCGATCGTCGCGGCAACCTCGCTCGCCCTTGTCGAGCGCGGCGCCTTCGGGCTGGACACCGAAATCGCGTCGATCCTGCCGGAATTCCGGCCCAGCCTGCCCGATGGCAGCGTGGCGCCGATCACCATCCGTCACCTGCTCACCCACACCGCCGGGCTGAGCTACCGCTTCGCCCAACCGGAAGATGGCCCCTACGCCAAAGCCGGCGTGTCGGACGGTCTGGGCGAACCCGGCCTCACCCTCTCTGAAAATCTCCGCCGCATCGCCTCGGTCCCGCTCCAGTCGGCCCCCGGAACCGCCTGGGCCTATTCGGTCGCGCTCGATGTTCTCGGCGGCGTCATCGAGGCCGCCACCGGCAAGCTCCTGCAAACGGTAGTCGCCGATCTGGTGACCGGCCCGCTCGACATGCACGATACCGCGTTTACCGTCACCGACCGCGCGCGCCTCGCTGTCCCCTATGACAACGCCACGCCCGAACCCGTACGTATGGGCGCGCATCATGTCGTGCCGTACGAGCATATGAAAATCGGCTACGCACCGGACCGGATTTTCGATCCGAACGCCTTCCCGTCCGGCGGCGGCGGCATGGCCGGCACCGCGCCCGACATTTTGTCATTTCTGGAAACCATCCGCACCGGCGGCGGAAAAATTCTTCGCCCCGAAACCGTCGCGGACGCACTGCGCGACCAGATCGCCGGCCTGCCGATCCTTCGCCCGGGTCTCGGCTGGGGCCTGCTCTCCTCGGTTCTGCGCGATCCGAAAGCGGCCGAAACCCCGCAATCGCCCGGCACCCTTGCCTGGGGCGGCGTCTACGGCCACTCCTGGTTCATCGACCCCGCCGAGCGTCTCACCGTCGTCACCCTGACCAACACGGCGATCGCCGGCATGACCGGCGACTTCCCGAACGCAATCCGCGACGCGCTTTACGATAACACGTAAATCGTTAGCGCCCGGTCACGGCCGAAGGATGTCCTCCTTCTGCCGGACCGGCTTCAGGGCTGCACCAGCCGCCGCGATTTCCTCCAGAGACCGGTTGAGCGTCGGAATCCCGAGGAAAATGACCGCGAGCGCACCGATAATGAGCGTGATCGCGCTCAACCCGAACACACCGGTGAATCCGTAGGACGGAAAGATCAGCCCGACGATGATCGGCGAGGCCGCGCCACCAATCCTGCCGACCGAGGAGGCGACGCCGAAACCGGTGCCCCGGAGTTCGGTCGGGAATATCTCGGAAATATAGGTGTAGACGCCGGCATACGTGCCGTTCATGAAAAACGACATGAAAATTCCGGCGATCAGGATCACGAGGTCGGCATGTGACAACGTCATCGCGATCGCGGAAATCCCGCCAAGAATCAGATAGGATGAAATGCTGAACTGGCGACCGATCCGGTCGTTCACCCAGGCAGCCGAATAATAGCCCGGAATCTGCGCGAGATAGATCGCGATCGAATACGAGAAGCTCTTGGTAATCGTCAGCCCGTTCTGGACCAGAAGCGTCGGAATCCAGGTGAAGAACGCATAGTAGGTGAACGTGAGGGTCAGGAACAAAATCCACGACATCGTGGTGATTCGAGCCAATTTTGGCGACCATAGAGCAGCGAAGTTCGTGATGAAATTCCCTGTGTGCGCGGTCACTTCAGGCACGATCTCTTCCGGTGGCAACGCCGGAAGCGGACCGGACCGGGATTGAAACTCGGCTTCCATACGATCGAGAACCGCTGACGCCTCAGCATTCCGGCCGCGCCGGTCGAGCCAGCGCGGCGATTCGGGAAGTTCGCGCCGCCACCACAACAGCATCACCACCGGAAGGGCGGTGAGGATGATCACGTAGCGCCAGCCGTCATGCAGCGGCGGCACGACGAAGTAGCCGAGCAGCGCCGCGCCGACGAAACCGAACGAAAAGAAGCCGGCAAGCGACCCGGTGAAGCGCCCGCGATACTGACGGGCCGCGAACTCGGAGAGAAACGGCGCGACGATCGCACTTTCGGCGCCACCCCCGAACCCTGCCAGAACCCGAAGTATAAAGAAGATCTCCCATGAACTGACCAGAGCACTGCCGAACGCAGCGACGCAGTAAATCGCCAGCGCCCACATCATGATCGCGCGCCGACCGATCAGGTCGCCCATCATCCCGGCCGAGAAGGCGCCGAAAAAATAGCCGATGAGCGGCGAACTGGCGACCAAACCTACTTCGAAACTGTCCAGATGCCAGCGCGTTCTGATCACCGGCAGCACGAAGGCAATCACCGCCATTTCCATGGCGCCGAACGTGTAACCGAGCCCGCCCATGAACAGAAGGCGACGGTGAAAGGAATAGAACGGCAGCCGTTCGATCCGGGCCGATATGGTTGTCATTGGTTTTCGTTTCCCCCGTTCCGGTTTGTCTTTTGTCAGAGATTGTTCCTGACAAATTCACCGTCTTTCATGATCGCCCTGATGTGGCGCTGGTGTTTGCCGAGAATGGTGATGTCGCGGTATGGATCGCCCTCGACCACAAGGCAGTCGGCGAAAGCACCGGGCACCAGTTCGCCGAGCCTGCCCTCCATGCGGAGAATTTCCGCATTCACCAGCAGGCACGATTTCAGAATCTCCTGCGGACGCAGCACCTCCGCCCGGATCGCGAATTCGTTCGACTGGTCTTCCCGAAGCTGGCCGAGCAGATCGGTACCGAAGCCGAGCTTCACTCCCGTCGCGTGACACATCTCGAGCGCGCGCAACCCGGCCTCAAACACCCGCTTGTTTTTCGCAAGGCTGAATGCCGAAAGACCGTGGCTGGCGCCGCGTTTCGTCATCGAATCGTAGGTGACCAGCGTGGGTACGACGAAGGCGCCCTTCTCGGCCACCAGCCGCGCGGTCTTCTCGTCGATCAGATTGCCGTGCTCGATCGTCCGCACCCCGGAAAGAACCGCACGCTCGATCGCCTTCGGGCTGTAGGCATGGGCGCAGACATAGGTGCCCCAACGCTCGGCCTCGCCGACCGCCGCCTCGATTTCGTCGATCCGGTATTGAAGACTGTCAAGCGGGTCGCTCTGCGACGCCACCCCGCCGGAAACCATGATCTTGATCTGGTCGGCCCCCTTGCGCAGTTCATCGCGCACCGCCTTGATGACTTCGGGAACCCCGTCGGCGATGCGCTTGGTGAACGCGGCGCCGGAACAGCACTGGCAAAGCGTGTCGCCTTCGGTGCGTTTGCGCCAGTCGGCATGGCCGCCGGTCTGGCTGATCGCGGCGCCGGAAATGAACATCCTGGGGCCGACGGCAACGCCGGATTCGACTGCGCTCTTCATGCCGTAATCGGCGCCGCCGGTATCGCGGATCGTGGTGTAACCACGGTTGATCGTCTGCGCGAGGGCGCGCGCTCCCTTCACCGAAAGCAGGGTCACCGGCATGTCGGCGAGAAGCTGAACATTCACCTCCGCGAGCAGGATGTGGATGTGCGCGTCGATCAGCCCGGGCATCAGGGTCTTGCCGCCAAGCTCGATCTTCGTTGCCGAGGCCGACTTGATCGGGCGGTCGGAAACCTCCTTGACCAGATTGTCCTCGATCAGAACGTTGATGCCGTCGATCAGCGCATCCTTGCGCGGGTCGAGCAGGCGGGCTCCGGTGAACAGGCAGGCCCGTTTGGTTTTTTCTGTCGTCAAGACGGTTTCACTCCCTCGGTCAGATCGAGGGATATAAATATACCAACCAGACGGTTTGTAAATACTGATGTTTATGCCATCATCCGGACCGTCATGGGCTTGCCAGCGGGAGCGATGGTCGCGATAGGACAACGACCATGACCCCCACGAAGACAAAACCCGCACCGCGCCGAAGCCAGGAACAGCGAAGCGCGGAAACGCGCGAGCGGCTGTTCCGGGCGACTCTCGACCTGATCTGCGAGGTCGGTTTCGAACGTTTGACCACCGCGATGATCGCTCGCCGGGCCGGCGTGTCGAAAGGTGCGCAAACCCATCATTTTCCGACCAGGAACGATCTTCTGGTCGGGGCGTTCATCTATCTCACCGAAATCTGGGAGCGCGCGCGGATCGCGTTCGAAGCCACCCAGCCGGAACGGATTCCGCTCGAAGACTACATCCGGTATCTATGGCGGGACATTTTCAGCAAGCCGGTCTACCTCGCCTCGATCGAACTGATGCTGGCGGCACGTGGCGATGTCGATCTGCGCGAGCGGATCATGGCGGTTCTGGATGACTGGATCGAGATCCGCGACACCGCGTTCTGGACCTCGATCGATCTGAACATGTCGAAGCAGGACGCCTCGGCCTTCATGCACCTCACGCTATCGGTCCTGCGCGGTATGGCGACCAATGCGAGCTTCAATCGCGATGCGACGGAGAACGATGCCGTGTTCGAGACCTGGCTTGCCATGACGCGGCACTACCTCAAGGTTTGACGGCAGCGCGACGCGATCCATCTCCCCGCAGGCACACCACAAATACGCAAATAATCTAACATCACGCCATTATCACTATTGACAACCGTCGCGCAATCGTTCATGGTTCGTTCGTGATTGCGACCGCCCCACCGCCGAGCCTTGCCAGCACTCTGGCAAACACCGTCATCGAGACCTTCACCGGTCTGGTCGAGGGTTTCTGCGCGCGGGTGCGTCGATGGACGCGATGCGGGTGCGTCGATTTTTTCGGCAGGAAAGCAGCGTCGGTTTCCCTGTACCCGAACCGGGTGCTGATCCACAACTCCATTGGATTCTGCCCTGTCATCATGTTACGCTTGGAACAGGCTATACCCTTGGCACAGTCTGAAGGCCGATATCGATGAGTTATGACCGCATAGACCCAGATATCGCCGCCTGGACGAAACGCCATTCTCTTCAGCTAGATACGCAATCTTCTGGAAAAGCTATCCGTAATGTGTATCTGTCCAGCAAGGCCGGAGAATGCTTCCAGATATGGATCGACGAACCAACAGACGATGATAATTTCGTCGGAGTCCATGCAGCATGTGTAGAAGGCCAGGGAGAAGATGACCCTCCGAGGGATTGGCTTGTCGATATCCCCAACCTGGCAGAAGCTCTGGATTACGCTCTGACTTATGTTCTGGATCAGATGAAGCCATCTGTTCCGTATACACTCTGAACCTCACAAAGGATCAAAAAAATCAATTGTCGGCAGGTCAGGGAGTGTCTCGGGCGTAGTTGATGTCTCTGGTA